>JAQTOL010000255.1 GCA_028748945.1 Paludibacter sp. | reverse complement strand
CAGATACTATAGTGTACGCAAAGGGGACAATCTGGGTAGAATAGCGGCAAGAAACGGAACCAGCGTAAACACTTTATGCAGACTGAATAGAATAAAACCCAAGACCGCAATTCGACCCGGACAACGGTTAAGAGTAAGATAAATATTCTGAATCATATATAAAAAGCCGTTTTCAACGAAATGAAAACGGCTTTTATAATTAAACGGTGTTTTAAAAATCAATATCTGTAATGTTCCGGTTTGTAAGGTCCTGTTGCCTTCACCCCGATATAATCGGCTTGCTCGGGAGTCAGAACGGTCAGTTTCACACCTAATTGGTCCAAATGCAACCGTGCCACTTCTTCATCCAGGTGTTTTGGTAAGCGATACACATCAACCGGATAATCTTTGGTGAACAACTCAATTTGTGCCAGTGTTTGGTTGGTAAACGAATTACTCATTACAAATGAAGGATGACCGGTTGCACAACCCAGATTTACCAAACGTCCATCGGCAAGTAATAAAATGCTGTGTCCGTCCGGAAAAATATATTTGTCAACCTGCGGTTTGATATTGACCGGTTTTATTCCGGGGAAATGTTTCAATTTTTCCACCTGTATTTCATTATCAAAATGACCGATATTACAAACTATAGCACCATCTTTCATTTTTGTCATATGCTCTATGCGGATAATATCCCGGTTTCCGGTAGTAGTAACATATAAATTTCCTTCTGCCAACGCTTCTTCAACAGTTGTCACTCTGAAACCTTCCATAGAAGCCTGCAATGCACAAATCGGATCAATTTCGGTTACGATTACGCGTGCTCCGTAAGCCAGCATTGATTTGGCACAACCTTTTCCCACATCACCATATCCGCAAACAACCACCACTTTACCGGCTAACATAATGTCCGTAGCACGTTTAATTCCGTCAGCCAATGATTCGCGGCAACCGTACAGATTGTCGAATTTCGATTTGGTAACCGAGTCATTCACATTGAAAGCGGGGAACAACAAGGCTCCTTCGTCCAACATTTGATACAATCGGTGTACACCTGTGGTGGTTTCTTCCGAAACACCCCGAAGCTCAGGAATCATACGAGTCCAGATACCGTTATCTTCTTTCAATACATCTTTTAAAATAGCATACAACAAACGTTCATCGTCGCCATCCCCTTTTTTGTCAAGTACGGTAGCTTCCTTTTCTGCAGCAACTCCAACGTGAATCATCATGGTAGCATCGCCGCCATCATCCACAATAACATTTGGTCCTTTGTGTCCTTCAAAAGTTAATGCCTGCAATGTACACCACCAGTATTCTTCCAATGTTTCACCCTTCCATGCATAAACAGGAACACCGGAAGCAGCAATAGCAGCCGCAGCATGATCCTGGGTAGAATAGATATTGCAACTACACCAGCGTACATCGGCACCCAGTTCAACCAGCGTTTCAATCAACACGGCGGTTTGAATGGTCATGTGCAACGAACCCATGATGCGGGCACCTTTCAACGGTTTTTCTTTGCCATGTTTTGCGCGAAGGGCCATTAAGCCCGGCATTTCCTTTTCGGCTAATTCTATTTCTTTGCGTCCAAATTCTGCCAACGATAAATCGGCTACTTTGTACGGTAATGTACTGAATAAATCAGTTGTTTTCATATCTTAAATGGTTTGATTTGTAATCTATTGTTCTCAAAATGGGAGCGCAAAGGTACTAATTTTCATTGTAAATTTCTATCTTTGCAGACAAATATTAATTCAAAGTTATTATTCCATGGTATTATTTTACAAAAAGATCACATCCTAAATTTACAAAACACTTTAAACTATGGCAAAACTAAATATTCTATGGACTTCAGACAACAAAGAGACTTTATTTAGTATGTTGTCAATTTATGCAACGAATTCTATTAAAAACAATTGGTGGGATGAAGTTAATGTTATAATTTGGGGAGCTTCTGCTAAATTAGCCGGAAATGACACTCAGGTTCAGACTGAAGTAATGGAAATGATACACAGAGGCGTAAAATTTGAAGCCTGTAAAGCTTGCTGCGATAACTTTGGAGTTTCAGAGAAATTAACCTTAATGGGTGTAAATGTTCGGTATATGGGTGAAGCTCTAACTGATTATCTTAAATCTGATGAAAAAATAATAACTATCTGAACAGTAAAACATGCTTGTTGATATTCATACGCACAAACAAACTGAATCGGATAATCCTTCCATCAGAAATCTGACCTTTTCAGAAGCCGAAAAATTTTTTTCTACTGACAGAAAAGGACTATTTTCAGTCGGTATTCACCCTTGGTTTATCAATGAATATTCTAAAGAAACTATTGAGAATTTGATAAAATGGGTGAAAGACGAACGCTTCTTTGCCATTGGCGAATGTGGTCTGGATAAAAACGTAGAAATACCACTGGATCAACAGATTTTGGTTTTTAAAGAACAAATTCAACTTTCAGAACGTGTTTGCAAACCACTCATCATCCATTGTGTTGGCTGCTTCAACGAACTTTTTGATCTAAAGAAAGAATTAAATCCAGTTCAAACCTGGATTATTCATGGTTTCAGAGGAAAACCCGAATTGGCTAAACAAGCATTAAAAGCAGGCTGTGCATTATCGTTTGGTGAACATTATAACTCCGAAAGTGTCTGGGTTACACCTTTAGATAAACTGTTTGCAGAAACAGATGAAAGTTCCATAACAATTGTTGAAATTTATAATCAGCTGGCAACAATTAAGTTATGCAATATTGATGATCTAAATGCCGGATATGTTCTGATAAAATCATATTTAAAACATATTATAACATAAAACCGTTAAAAGTATCTTTCTATTACTTTATTATTTATAATCGAGCAAACTACCTTCTGTTTATTTTAGTACTTTTGTAGTTCCAAAAAGCACAATTAACACACAAATGAGAAAAATAAGTTCACTACTACTGGTTTTCGTTTTTACACCTTTACTTTTCGCCCAGGGTTTTTCATCGCTGCAACAACGCAAGCTTGTCAATGCATTATCAGCAATTTCCAATTTATATGTCGATAGCATTGATGACAAAAAATTAGTTGAAAGTACACTTACAGCCGTACTAAAGGAATTAGATCCACATTCGGTTTACATACCAAAAGAAGAAGTTGACAGAGTTAACGAACCACTCGAAGGCAGTTTCGAAGGAGTAGGGATTCAATTTCAGATGTTGGAAGATACTCTTTTGGTTGTTCAAACTATTTCGGGTTGTCCTGCTGCAAAAGTAGGGATTTTGCCGGGTGATCGTATTATTTATATTGGTAATGAATTAATCGCCGGTGTAAAGTTACAGAATTCCGGTGTCGTGAAACGATTACGAGGGCCTAAAGGCTCAGAAGTAAGTGTAAGAATTCTTCGAAAAGGTGTTCCTGAATTGATTGATTTCAAAATTACACGGGATAAAATTCCGCTTTACAGCGTGGATGCAGACTACATGATTGGAAAGGACATTGGTTATATAAAAATTAATAGTTTTGGAAGCACTACGAATGAAGAATTTAAAAAAGCATTTTTAAATCTCCAGAAGAAAGGCACGAAAGATCTGATTCTCAGTCTGCAGGGGAATGGTGGTGGCTACCTCAATACCGCCATACAAGTGGCTGACGAGTTTTTAACCCCCGGACGTTTAATTGTTTATACGAAAGGACTGAACCAACCCAAAACCGTTGCAGAATCAACGGAAACAGGAGAATTTGAAACCGGGAAATTAATTGTGCTTATTGATGAGTATTCTGCATCAGCAAGTGAGATTGTCTCAGGTGCGTTACAGGATTGGGATCGTGCGATAATTGTTGGTCGCCGTTCGTTTGGAAAAGGTTTGGTTCAGCGCCAGTTCCCATTAATAGATGGTTCCATGATGCGCCTCACAACTGCCCGTTACTACACACCTACAGGCCGTTGCATTCAAAAACCGTATAAAGATGGCATTGAAAAATACGAACACGATTTAGTGAATCGTTACAACAAGGGTGAATTATTACATGCCGACAGCATTCATTTCCCCGATTCACTTCGCTACCAAACGCTTAATTTGCATCGTACCGTGTATGGCGGTGGCGGTATTATGCCTGATATTTTTGTTCCACTGGATACGACACGGTTTACCGATCTGCATCGGAAACTGGTGGCAAAGGGAGTTGTCAACAAGGTATGTATGCAATATATTGATAAGAACCGGACAGAACTTAAAAAGAAATATCCAACTTTCGACAAATTCAAAAATGAATACAAAGTTGATGATGCCTTACTGAATCAATTGATTGTAGATGGAGAAAAAGAAAATATTAAATTTGACTCTGCTCAGTTTGCCATTTCAAAACCGTTGATCAAATTACAATTTAAAGCCCTTATAGCACGCGACTTGTGGGAGATGAACGAATATTACCAAATTATGGATGCTGATAATGAATCGTTGCAGAAAGCAGTCCAGATTCTTCAAACTCCGGGAGCTTACGAGAAAATACTGAAATAGTTTTTTGTCTCCGACGTTATTAATTGTTATTTGAAACATAAAAAATGCTCGCATACTTAAAAGCAAATTGGATTGAGATTGTTGGAGCAATATTAAGTTTGATATACCTGTATCTATCTATCAAACAGAAAATAAGCCTGTGGGTTTTTGGTTTTTTTGCATCTGCTTTTTACATAGTGGTTTTCTTTCAGACAAAGTTTTATGCTGATATGAGCCTGCAGTTTTATTACCTGGTTGTAAGTGTTTACGGATGGATAAACTGGAAATATGGTACTCATCAGGCCGGAAAAGAATTACCCGCAACGAGAACCGGCAAAAAGCTTATATGGCAACTTGCTCTGGCATCAGTGCTTATTTATGTAGTATATTACATCGTTTTGGCTAAATTCACCGATTCAACAATACCTAAAGCCGATTCGCTTGTTGGAATGCTGAGCGTTGTTGGCACCTGGATGTTAGCCCGTAAACTCCTGGAAAACTGGTTGGTCTGGATTGTTGCAGACGGTCTGGCAACCGGATTGTTCTTTTATAAAGAATTGTATCCTACGGCCGTTATATTTATCATATATACAATAATGGCTGTTGTCGGTTTCCTGCAATGGAAAAAAACAATGCTAACATTTGAGAATGAAAAGGCTTAGAATTCGAAAGAGAAAGAATCAGAAATTGATTTGAAGAAGCTCTCCATTTTAAATTCTTAAATTACAAATAAGCCTGTAGCCCGATCAACTTCTTTTTTTCATGTTTTTTCCAAAACCAGTTATTTACCTGATAAGTTACGTAAGCACTTCCGGCACCAAGCAATGCTCCGGCTAAAACATCCGTTGGATAATGCATTCCCAGATTCATACGTGATTAACCCACGGTACAAGCCCATAAATAACCTTGCGC
>JAQTOL010000254.1 GCA_028748945.1 Paludibacter sp. | reverse complement strand
ATTTTGTAGCCTCTATTTGCCCTTCCGACGGTTTCGCTAGCGTGAAACCACGGTGAAAGGGCAAACGGCAGCTACAAGTTCATGTCAGACTGCGCAAAAACTAAAATTTGAACTTTGAGAGTTCGATATTTGAATTTTTTCTCAGATAGATATCCAGGACCGCTTTAGTTTTTTGCGCAGACTGTCGTTAGCGTAAACAAACCATGGGGAGTGTGACCATCTAAAACTTTATTTTCTTTCAATTGTTTTATCACTGTAATTACAGTCTTTCCGATTAATCCCAAAAAAGGAGTTACTGATTTTGAATTCCGGCAAAATGAAAACAGTCCTACAGCTATTGTTTTTCGGAATGCAGCTTATTCTCCCGGTTTGTGTGACACTCTACAAGCCCAACGCCATTCATTCCCCTTTGTTGAAAGAAAAAGGAGAAATCAACACATCGGCCGTGCTCGGATTATCGGGAACAGGTTTATATAATTTGCAGGGAGCATATGCCCTTTCCGATCATACAGGTATCCTGATGGACGGAATGGTTCATCACCGCAGCATCAAAAGTGCCGATAATTCTGTTGAAAGGCTTACGCTGTTTTCGGTGGAAGCGGGTGCAGGTTACTTCAATACTTTCGGAGACAAGAGAACCGGGATCTTTCAATGTTATGCCGGCAGTGGTTTTGGTCACAGTTCCGATAAAATTGACAATAGCTATAATACCTACCCCGAAGCGAGTGCCAGTGCTATCAATCTGTTTATTCAACCCGGAGTGGCCTATAGTGGAAAATCCTCCTCGGTAGCATTCGATCTGCGGGCAAATTATGTTTACTTATATCATGTAAATGCTTACTTATACGACCGGTTTGAATTCTGGAATACCGAATCCCGCTTATATACCGATGCGACTCTGTATTTTATGAATCTTGAACCTGCCGTCACCTTAAAAGCAGGGAGAGGAAAACTAAAAGGCTTTCTACAGTTGGGGTTGACCATTCCAACCCTGAATGCCCGGTCCTTTTTTATTATAAACACAGAAACATTGCTGGCCGTACCGCTGATAAAATTATCGGCAGGGGTCAGTTACACATTTGGGAAAAAAATAATCAGCGATTGAACCGGATGAACGTTAAACAGAAAGGAGGGAACACATGCATAAAAATCAACAGATGATAACAGGATACGTTGTGGGTGGATTACTTGTTTTAGTACTCGTACCGTATTTGCTTTATCGTATGACTTTTTTATTGAATACGCTTTACAGCCTGGAAATAATCTCAAATCCGGTACTGCGATGGATCATTATCGGGATATTGCTGTCCATCGGAATATACTTTGCCATCCGGTCACTGGTTTTTCAAAACACAATCGGCAAAGGTGGTCCCGTAGAAATAGGAAAGATCAAAATCAGCCCGAAAACAGAACATCTGGTAGTAACAGGTCCCTATAAATACACCCGAAATCCCATGTTGTTTGGCACTTTTAGTATTTATCTGGCTTTTGCACTGTTTCTTAATGCTGTCAATGCTGTATTGCTGGTCTGTGCATTCGTGGTATTTATGCTCACCGTTGTGGTGCCAAAAGAAGAAAAGAGATTAGTACAGGATTTTGGCGAAGAATATATTGCCTACCGCAAAAAGGTTTCCCTGTTTTTTCCGTGGATACAAAAAAACAAGCAAAACAATTAAAAGTGATTTATTTTAAGTGTGTGTCTCAAAAGTTCATCCACTTTTCTTTATCATTCAAATTGAAAGTGCCTTTGGGCTGCAAGCCCGGCATATACCAGCCCAATGCAAAACGAAGTGGCGCATTGGGTTTAATGCAACAAATACACAATGCGTCCTGAAGGGGCAATATATTTTATTTCAATATATTATACTGGGCTTGCAGCCCGAAAACCTATTCCATTCAAAGAACCCCAAGGTTGCACCTTGGGCTAGTATATATTAGCCTTGCAGGCTACACTTCCAATCTGTAAGTTTTTTCAAAGTCAAATAGACTTTTGAGACACCCACTTTTTTGTGTCTTAATTCACAGAGACATATTTAACCGGTTTTTATTTTATCGGTATAAACGATAGACCAATAACCCCCTCTCCAAACCTTGCTCCCGCGCGTTCCGATAGCTATCGGGGGTATCGCGTTGGAAAGATAGCAGGAATTGAAGCTCAGTATTGTTTTAGCCGTGTTTTAAATAAAAATCCGGAAGCGCTCCTTCCGGATACAGGGCGCAACATATTGAACAATAGATTCCTGTTTTTCCCTCCAAATAAATTAATTTCATGTAAACTTGCAAATTTAACCCAAAACATGTAAACTTTTCAGAAATATATGCTGATATTTACACCTTATTCTTTTTCTTTTATTTCTCTTGCTTCATCTTGATTTTAAACAACATAGTTTATTTTTAAAGAAGTGCGGCGTCAGCACCTTAAACTCTGACAACAATGAAATGAAAAAGCTTTACCTGATTACCATTTTCACTTCCATCTTTATTTTTATTAATATTGAACCCACATTTGCGCAATGGACAACTCAAACGAGTCCGTTGGGATTAGAAATCTTGGGGAAAATGCAATTTGTAAGTGCTACGGAAGGTTGGATTGCCTGTGGTAACAGTGGCAACTTGCTTCATACCACAAATGCAGGTGCTCAATGGAATGTAGTTACTCCCTTTCCGGCTGATACGTCAATGAGTAATCCCTCTGATGTTGGATTAACCATGAGTTGGCCAAATGCAACTCACGGTTGGGCGATAAAAACATACGGAAATTTGGATAATCCTAACGGAGCAACCATGTACCAAACTGCGAATGGAGGTACAGACTGGACCAAGAAAGATTTTCCAAAATTGGTGGCTTCGGTAACTTATAGTGCTGCCGATTTGGTGGGAACATGGCAGGTACATGCTTTATTTGTAGATAACCCGAATGATGCGAATGTATTTAATGGTTGGGCTTATGGAAGTACAACTATTGCAGCAGACTTAAGTTCCAGTTATACAACTACAAATAATCAGGGACAGACAAGTACCCACAGTTCAACCACTCCGTTTAATATTACTTCAAAAGGTAGATTCACAGTTCCGGGTACGGATATGGATGGTTTTATGAGTGCCGATAAAAACCTGATGATCATCACTCAAACCGATGGAAGTGGAGGATATAACCTTATTATCTGGCAAAAAGTAAATCCATCAATAGTTTATACAACAGCCGATATGCAGGGAACCTGGGAATTACATTCCATTCAAACACAACCTCATGCAAGCTGGATATATGGAACAACTGTTATGGATGCCACCGGAAATGGAACGACAACAGTAACTACAGCTAACGGTCCGTTTAGTCAGGGATTTTCAGGAACAATGTCTTCAACAGGGACAATTACTTCCGCTGGTTCTGATTATAATGGTTTCATGAGTGCCGATAAACAGACTATTTTTATAACCCAATCAGGAGATGGTGGCGTGTGTAATTTGAGCATTATGCAGAAAAGACAAAATACAATTAGCTATTCAGCAGCCGATATGACAGGAATTTGGCAAGTTCATGCTGTATCCATTGGTAGTTCATCATCAGCCTGGTTACATTGTCAGTATAAAATAAATTCAACCGGTAGTGTTTCCGTATCGAACATAATGCACAACAATGAGCTTGTTTCCGACATGACCAGTTCCATTTCCATTGCTGCTGATGGGATACTTACAGGCTTTAGTCCGTCGACTGATGCAGATGGTTTTTTAAGCATTGATAAAACTCTTGGAATTAATACACTAACCGATGGCTCTGGTGCATATTACCTGGGTGTTTTGCAAAAAGACCTGTCAGTAAATGGCGATGTTGGAATGCAGGTTCAGTTTGCGGATAATAATACCGGTTGGGCATCTGTTTACAATTCACTTTATGGATATTTTTTACTTTACAAAACAACAAATGGCGGAACAGATTGGAACGTAATTAATGGCGTTACAAATCCGGTTGGTGGATTTTATTATTTTGTAGATGCATTAAATGGTTGGATGTTTGGCGCTTCTGCTTCAACCATAGGTTCAAACTATGATATACTTCACACGACCGATGGAGGTTTAAGCTGGACAACACAAGTAACGAATGTTGGATCAGTAAAAGCCATTTATTTTTCGGATGTATTACACGGTTGGATTGTTGGAAGAAATGCTTTACTTATGAGAACAACAGATGGTGGAGCACATTGGACAACGCTTAGCAATACAAATCAAAATCAGGAAGCACAATTCAGATCGGTTTATGCTTTAAACGCGAATGTCTGCTATTTTGGAAGTTCTGTTTCAGGAAGTCCCGAGGAATACATTTTAAAAACATCGGATGGGGGAAATTCCTGGACACCAACACAAGTTCCATTTCAATACAGTGTTTTCAATGTAGTTTTCTGGGACGAAAATAACGGTTGGATTTCAGGTGACTACGGTGAAATTGCTCATTATAGCAATAATACCGGAATTCAAAATCCCTTGAGTAATAACAAATCGTTGTCAGTCTATCCAAATCCGGTTATTGATTTTATTAATATCAACAGTGAATCAGCAATATCAACTGCTAAAATCTATGATATTAGTGGAAATTGTGTTCTCAATAAATCATTCGTTGAAGGCTATAAGATTGATGTTCGTACCCTGCCTGCAGGAATTTATTTTATAAAATTACCTGATTCGGATAAAAGTAACTATATCCGGTTTATCAAAAAATAGATCGGGTGAAAAACGATTTATTTCGAGGTCCTTTTTTTTAGCTTTTGCTTGCAATTGAATGGAACCTGAAGTCGTCTTGACTTTTTTGCTTCCCCCCGATAGCTATCGGGGCTATCGGGGGGACGTGCGGCACGAGGGTGAGGAGGAAAATAGTCTTAACTATAAACTTAAACTAACGTGAGTAAGAGATAACAAATTACACAGCTAATTGAAAATTAGGGTAATTAGGTTTTTTATAATTACCTAATTTCTTACTACTAAGGTTTAAAAAATAAAATAAGGTTATTTCTCAGCATTTTAAAACCTTATTTATAAAAGCAACCTTAGTAGAAAATCAAAAAGAATATTACAACCTTATTCCCTTATTATTAATCAAAATATTATCAAAATTTGAAAATATTCTTATATCGAACTCACGTAAATATGATAACCATTGAATCCCCCTGCTATCCGAGGGAGGCGACAAAGTTGGAGTGTTAGCCTGACAGTCAGGAGTGCTGAAATCACACTCTGGAGTGTTGACTTGACAGTCGGGAGTGATAAAATTGCACTCGGGAGTGTTGACTTGACAGTCGGGAGTGCCAAAATCACACTCGGGGGTGTTGACTTGACAGTCGGGAGTGCTGAAATCACACTCGGGAGTGTTGACTTGACAGTCGGGAGTGATAAAATTTCACTCGGGGGTT
>JAQTOL010000253.1 GCA_028748945.1 Paludibacter sp. | reverse complement strand
AGAGACTGAGAATTTGAAAGTATTTAGTTCACAAAATGATGTGGTAGTAAAGAATATGAGTGATATTCCGGGAGAATTAACGTTATATGATATTGAGGGACGTATGTTGCAGAAATTCAAATTTATTGCCAATGGGGTAACAACCATTCCAATGAATTTACCGGCAGGAGTCTATCTGGCAAAAGGAAAAACCAGTCAGGAAGAAGTGATGAAAAGATTATTAATCAAAAAATGAAAAAGAAAGTAAAAAACATATTGTTGTGGGTGGTATCGTGGATAGTTCTGTTGGTGGTAATAGCCTATTCTCCAATCGGAAGTCCAGGACTGTATCATCAAAGTCAAAATGGAAACAGGATGGATCAAATTCTGAAAGTTATTCATTTAAAATTATAATAATGAGAAAATGAGTTCACTTTGAAATATCTGACATAGTTGTTTCAATCAAACGCGATTTGAATTGCTATAATTCAGAAGGTCGAGAATCATCGTACTAATCAATATTCTTCATTTGGGGATTTGAAGGATAATAATTGATTGTCGGAGTGAACTCATAACATATTAAATCCGAATTAAATAGAAAAAAATACTCTCAAAGTGTATCCTATACCTTTGAGAGTATTGTTTGTTTCAACGGGATAATATTCTTCGTCCGCTGTCAGATAAGTTGATCAACCCTGTCAGCAATCCGAAGGACTTTGACAATGGTTGATGAAGCAATCATTTCAGATACTTTTCCAAGAACTGATCCTGCTCCCACAATAAATGGAGGATATTTTCACGCGCCACATAGCCATGGGCTTCTTTGGGCAAAATAACCATGCGTGCCGGAGCACCCAATCCCTTCAAAGCCTGAAAGTAGCGTTCCGTTTGCAGCGTAAAAGTGCCAGGATTATTATCGGCTTCACCGTGAACCAGCAGAATCGGCGTTTTCATTTTATCGGCATTCTGGAAAGGGGACATCGTATTATATACATTGGGGGCATCCCAGTAATTGCGTTGTTCGCTCTGGAAGCCAAATGGTGTCAGTGTGCGGTTATAGGCTCCGCTCCGGGCAATACCACAGGCAAACAAGTCACAATGTGACAACAGATTGGCAACCATAAATGCTCCATACGAATGTCCACCGACCGCTACTTTCTTCCGGTTTATATAACCCAATGAATCAACTGCATCGATGGCAGCTTTGGCATTTGCCACCAGTTGCTCTACAAACGAATCGTTGGGTTCGGTTTTACCTTCACCGATTATTGGGAAAGCTGCATCGTCCAGTACCACATACCCGCGCGTTACCCAATACACAAACGAACCGTAATACGGATAAGTAAATTCATTGGGATTGGCTGTACTTTGTCCGGCGCTGTTTTTATCTTTGTATTCGGCCGGATAAGCCCAGATAAGCAACGGCAATTTTTCTTTTTTACTACGGTCATAACCCGCCGGCAAATAGAGTGTACCCGACAATTCCACCCCATCGGCCCTTTTATATTTTATCAGTTCTTTGTAAACATCCTTGATGCTTTCGAACGGATTAGGGAAGTGAGTTATTTGCGTAAGATCATTTTTTTTCTTTATATTTCGGAAATAATAGTTCGGATATTCGTTTTTCGATTGAATACGTACGAGTGCCTGTCCTTTTTTGAAATCTTCAATCGTAAAAATTTCCTCCATTTTGTCGGTATAAGCCGACTGGTACAATCTCTTTGTTTTTAATGTTTTTATATCAAACTCGTCGATAAACGGAAATTGACCTTTGGTGGTATACCCATCACCAATCCGGAACAGATGATTACCTTCTATTGCCAATATATATTTCCCGTATTTATTTTTCAACGTTTCAAAATTGCCCGGATCGGAATAAACATCCTGAAAGTTACGGTCAGTAATTATTTTTGCTTTTTCATCCGGATTTGACGGATTGAAAAGATACGTTTTTTCATTACGGGTATCGTACCACTCGTCCTGCACCATTGCCACCGACTCGTCACCCCAGGTTACATACGAATAGCGTGAAATGGTTTTAGTCAACAAAACAGGAGATTCGGTAAAAGGAGATTTCCATTGATAAAGCGCGTCTCTGAAATCGGCTTTGATTTGAGGATCACCGCCATCCAGTGCTTCTACATAATAAAGTACGGATGGTTCATCGTTACGCCAGTTCATGGCACGTTTCCCTGTTCGTACGGCCATAAAACCTTTAGGCAAGACTTCCGAAAGAGGCACATCATTTACTTTTTTTATTTCCTTTCCATCCATATCGTAAACAACACTGATTTGTGGAAAGCGGTTAAGTGGAACGACATACGAAAAAGGTTTGTGCAAAGTAGTAACGAGTACATATTTACCATCGGGCGAAATACTTTCACCGGCATAGATATTTTTGCTTTTGAACAATATGGCTTGTCCGTTGAGATCAACTTTATACAGTTCCGAAGTAGTAAGCGTAACAAAGTTGGCTTCGTCCGATGAATTTTTCAACAAATCGGGATAAGTACGATTTTGGGATTTAGGCCCATCGCTGACTGACACAATAGGACCTGTAGGTAAATCTTTTTTTGAATTCAACAACTCGGGACGTTTTTTGGGCAATAACCGGACGAGCAAATGCTTGCTGTCGGCTAACCACTCGAACGGATTGCCAAGATTAGCATTTACAACCGGTTCGGTGAGTCGGGTAGCCTGTGCTGAAGCCATGTCGAGCACCCAAAGTTCAACGCCGGTTTTACTTGTATTTGTAAAGCCAATTTTACTTTCGTCGGGCGACCAGGTCACATAAGCAATACGTGGATTCTCCGGTAATCCTGTCACCTGTATCGGATCCATAGCTTTTACTTCACGCACTTTCAGGTTGTTGATATAATTTATTGATGTAGAAATATTGGTTACCGGATTTATGCGTAATCCACCCAGACTCATTTCTTCCTGATTAAGATCGTCAAGGGTTTTGTATGTGCTCCTGTAACTAAGCAACATATATATTTTTTTGGAGTCGATTGATACCTGTGGGGCACGTTCGTAATCGGCCAATTGCATAATGCTTTGTGGTGGCTTTTGGTAACTCAAATTTTCCTGTGCCATGTTGTGCGATAATCCTATCGTCATAAATAAAAGGGTTGAAGTTAGTTTTCTCATTGTTATCTTCTTTTAAAACAAAATGTATATGTAATCAAGGAAGGATTGATGTGTAAAAGTACTAAATAAAGTCGAATTTTCTATTTTTGTTATGATCGAAACAATCAGTTAGATTAGTTTATTCAATCCTGTTTTCCAATTATTTGTTCCATAACCCAATTGGTTCTGGCCCCGCTTATTCCATTGCCTGGAGCAGTTCCAACACCCCGTAATTCGTCCACTATCAATTTTATAAGAGGTTCCTGAATGGGTTGTAAATGATTGAAAACAAACTGTTGTTTACCATTTGTTGAGCTTTCCATATTTATTATCATTGGATTTCCGAAAGTATTAAATGACAGTTCACCCTGCGAACCTACAATATTAATTTGATCTTTTTCAGAAACCGGATCAGTTGTAAAACACCAGATTCCCGAACCCACTACACCGTTCTCAAACCTGAAAGATCCGGAAACAATATCATCGGCTGTATATAATCCCGCCTGATTTTCTGAAACTCCATGAGCCTCAACGATGGGACCAAACAGGAAATCAAGATAATCCAGTTGATGAGATGATAAATCGTGGAAATAACCTCCTCCTGCAATTTCGGGAATAATTCGCCAATTGGTTGCTATGTTGGCAATAATATCCGTTTGAATCGACTGGTACATTTCAATATTGACAAAGCGAATATCACCAATCAACCCTTTTTCAATGATTTCCTTCACTTTTAAAAACCCGGGTAATGTTCGCCGGTAGTAAGCGACGAACAATGGAACTTCCGCTATTACACACGCATCAATCATTCGTAAGCACTCAGCATAAGTTGTTGCCATCGGTTTCTCAACATACACGGCCTTTCCTGCTGCTGCCGCTTTGAGTGTAATTTCGGCATGTGTATCGGGTGGTGTGGCTATGTATATCGCGTTAATCTCTTTATCGCTCAACAAATCATCCAGATTTGTTGTCCAGTATTCAATTTTGTGACGTTTAGCGTAATCAGCCGCTTTCACGGCATCACGACGCATAATCATTTTTACTTTCGAAAAGGGGATTTTCGAAAGAGCCGGTGCACTTTTTATTTCACACACATCTCCCGCACCAATGACTCCCCAGATAATCTGATTTATTTTTGCCATAATCCATTTTGTACGCAAATATAAGGAATTATTCTTTTATTCATGATTTCAAATGCATCCTGACTGGCAATGTTCTCCTTTAAATGACGCAAATACAAAAAATCATTCTAAAAACAAAAAATAAGTTACGCAAACGTTTGCATTTTTCAAAATAATATGTACTTTTACCTCCCGTTATTTTTTAAATATTTATTTAATTATTACTATTATGAAAAAAATCCTTCTTCTATTTGCCATGGTTGGACAAGTGTTAACTGCTCAACAAATTAATGTACAGTCAATTTCGTTTTTGAAAAATTCAGAAGTGGGAGGCTATTATCATCCTGCTTTTAGTCCATCAGGAGACTATTTACTCACTACATCCGAGAATTATACCGGCTTAAGGCAATATAATTTTGCAGACAATTTTGTAAAAGTACTCACTACGGATCCCGGAGCAGGTTACGGTGTCCAGATTAGTGCTGATGGAAATACCATTGTGTACAAAAAAACACAATACATCAATAGATTACGAAATAATTCTTTAGTATCCTTATCCCGGGTAACAGGAAAGCAGGTTCAACTGGCAGCACCTACCAGGGAGCCTATAACGGCCAGATTTTCAGCAAATAAACCCCAATATGTGAAAGGGAATAAACTTTTTCGAGTTAATATTATGACTCCAGATGTAGCTCCCGTAGTTTGCATCGAAAATCAGAAAATAGTGCTCTATACCGGAAGTATGCGGAAGGTATTAACTCCAAATGGCGAATCTGCCAGTTACATTTGGCCCAGCATTTCTCCCGACAAGAAAAATATTGCCTACACAGTTGCAGGTAAAGGAACTTTTGTTTGTAGAATTGATGGAACCAATCCAAAATCTCTAGGAAAACTAAATGCTCCTGTCTGGATTAATAACGAATGGTTAGTAGGTATGGATGATAAAGATGATGGAGAGAAACTGCTTTCATCCAGTTTGGTTGTTCTTTCAATCGATGGAAAAGCCCGTCAAACACTTAACACACCTAAAGAAGTAATGGCTATGTATCCTGCAGCCTCGCCCGATGGCTCTCAAATAGCCTTCAATACCGAAAAAGGGGAACTGTATTTAGTTAAGATTCAAATTAAATAAGAGGAGGAAAACGAAAATGAAAAAAACTATTGGATTTTTACTCTTTCTGTT
>JAQTOL010000252.1 GCA_028748945.1 Paludibacter sp. | reverse complement strand
TTTCTCGCGGTTTATAACCGACTCTACACCATTGGTTACTAATCCTTTGTTTCCATAAGATCCATCATCAGTCATAACAATTACTTCATCCGAATTTGCACGCATTTGTTCTTCCAGAATAATCAGGTCTTTAGTACGTGCCGCAATAACTGTAATCACACGATTTCCGGCCTCTTTTAATGCTGCAACAATTGGCATCATGGGAGCAGTCCCAACACCGCCACAAGCACAAACTACGGTTCCAAAGTTTTCGATATGCGTCGCTCTTCCTAAGGGTCCAACCATATCGGTAATAAAATCACCAGCTTCCAGTGCACATAATTTGGATGAGGACACACCCATTTTCTGAACTACCAATGTTATAGTTCCTTTTTGCAGGTCTGCATCGGCAATGGTTAACGGAATACGTTCACCTTTAGCACCGACTTTAACCATTACAAAGTGACCGGCTTTTCTCGATTTTGCAATCAAGGGAGCTTCCACTTCAAACTTTATCACATTGGCTGAGAAATACTCTTTGCTGACAATTTTATTCATTTTAGACGGTATTTTTTTATTGAGCCGCAAATTTACAAAAAAATGCCTGTTCTCAGTCAGAATTACCTGAAAAAAAGTGCTTTAAAAACACAATATAAAACCTTAAAAACATAAAATATGCAAAAGATTGAGTGCTATCCCTTTGCACGGAGAAATGAAGTTAATTCAATTTTCTTACTGTGAGCTGTTTAAAATAAAAAGATAAAATTAATTCATCTAAGCTGGAAAGGATAGTATGCATAAATCATACTGTTTTTATTCAAATAAAAACTTAAATATTTTATTTACTAATTTAAAATGCGTGTACGGTACTCCTCAATAAAAGACTCATAAAGAACCTGAAACCCGTTGTGGAGTTCACTTGATAACCTACGGTCAGCAGCATTGTGTGAATTTGTTCCCGCCGGGAAAGTCCCCGAAATACTGGCCGTGGACAATAGTCAGCCATTCTGTCTGTAATTCATGAATATATTGCTCTTTTTGCAGTATGGCTCGCTTTTTGCGCTAAACAGATTCGAGCAGTCCGGCTATAATTCATAACAGAACACGACTCAATATTAATTTATAATGGTTTATTTAATTAAATTGGAGGAACAAAATTATGGGTGCATCAGGAAACAAACAACCTAAAAAAGTGAAGTCAGGTAAACATGTAAAACACATTCCGTCTTATCAAACCGAAACGGTGAAAGAGGATTTGGATGACTTGAAGAAGAAAAAATAGTTATTTGATTTAATTTCTTGAAAAACAGGAATGAATATTTTTATTCATTCCTGTTTTCATTCGTAAAAATCATTTCTGCATTAAAATAGGAAGCAGTCTAAAATAACAGATTCTTGATAATTTGAAATTTATTTGAACTTTTTATTTTCAATTTGGTTGTATTTATTGAAATTATATTACTTTTGTAGCGTCTAAGCAAAAGGACAAACATTATGGTCAACCGATTTTTTACATATTTCTTTTTTTACTTTTACTTTAGTAGGTAAGAGCAGGATAGCCTTTATGTAAAAAACAAAACTATATCAATAGATAATACATGGAAATCCTGCTCAAAATATGAGCAGGATTTTTTTTTATTCAAAACGAACAACTAAATATGAAACGAGTAGCTATTCAGGGTGGATTAGGAGCCTATCACGGCATTGCAGCAGAGAATTTTTTCGGAGGCGAAGAGGTTGAGATTATTCCATGTATTACTTTTCGTGATATTTTTAAAGCGATTAAGAAGGACTCAAATGTCATTGGAATAATGGCCATTGAAAATACAATTGCCGGAAGTCTGTTACCAAATTACGAATTGTTGAAAGATCACAAATTTCCCATAGCGGGTGAATATAAATTGCGTGTTTCCCATTGTCTGGCAGCTTTGCCAGGGCAAACGATTCACGATATTAAAGAAGTACAGTCGCATCCGATAGCCTTAATGCAATGTTCCGATTTTATAGGGACTTTACCCGGCGTTAAAGTTGTGGAGCATGAAGATACAGCGCTGGCTGCAAAAGATATTACTGAAAAAAAACTGATTGGAAATGCTGCTATCTGCAGCGAACGTGCTGCCGAAATTTACGGATTAAATATCCTGGCAAAGGGAATTGAAACCAATAAACGTAATTTTACCCGCTTCCTGATATTTGCCAATGACTGGGTGGTTGATGAAATTCAGAAAGATGAACCGATTAATAAAGCGACAATTGTATTTACATTGCCTCATACCGAAGGAAGTTTATCGAAAGTATTATCGGTTTTTTCCTTTTATGGAATTAATCTGACCAAAATCCAATCATTACCAATTTTGGGTCGTGAGTGGGAATACCAGTTTTATGTCGATTTTAAGTTCGATGACCACGAACGTTATAAACAGTCTCTGGTTGCCATTAAACCATTGATTAATGAATTGAAAACCCTGGGTGAATATGCCGAAGGAGCAACACCCAATGATTAATAAAAAAGACCCCTAACCCCTAAAGGGGAAACAAATAAGTACATTTTATTTAAAAAATTTATGCATAAAGATATTGTTAAAGATGACGAAGGTAACTCAAGCTCCCCTTTAGGGGCCGGGGGTCGTCAAATTGTACCTGCTGAACGTTTAAGTTCAATAAGCGAATATTATTTTTCAACTAAACTGAAGGAAGTTGCCGACATGAATGCCAAAGGCATGAATGTAATCAGTTTAGGTATTGGAAGTCCCGATCTGCCGCCTTCAAAAGAAACCGTCGAAGCACTTTGTAAATCGGCTGCCGAAGCTAATGCCCATGGTTATCAACCTTACGTCGGAATTCCCGAATTACGGAAGGCTTTTGCCGATTGGTATAAGAAATGGTTTGCGGTCGACTTAAATCCTGCCAACGAAATTCAACCCCTGATCGGATCCAAAGAAGGTATTTTACACATTTCACTGGCTTTTCTAAATCCGGGCGATGGCGTATTGGTTCCAAACCCGGGCTATCCGACTTATTCGGCTGTGAGTAACTTAGTTCAGGCTAAAGTTATCAGCTATGATTTGGACGAAAATAACAACTGGCAACCCGATTTTGAAGCACTTGAACAAATGGACCTGAGCAACGTTAAACTAATGTGGGTTAATTATCCAAACATGCCTACAGGTGCCAGTGCAACGCCTGAACTATTTGAAAAACTGGTGTCTTTTGGAAAAAAACACGGGATTGTAATTTGTAATGATAATCCTTATAGTTTTATTTTAAATGAAAACCGTCTGAGTATTCTTCAGGTAGAGGGTGCAAAAGATATTTGTATTGAGCTGAATTCCATGAGTAAATCACATAATATGCCCGGGTGGCGTATGGGAATGCTGGCATCGAATGCTGAATTCGTGCAATGGGTGTTGAAAGTGAAGAGTAATATTGACAGTGGTCAGTTTAAACCGATGCAAGTAGCAGCCATAGCGGCTCTGAATAACTCTGCCGAATGGCATCGGGAAATGAATATTGAATTGTATAAAAACCGACGTAATTTAGCCGAAGAAATTCTGAAATCGTTGGGATGTACTTTCGATAAAAATCAGGTGGGAATGTTTCTGTGGGGGAAAATTCCATCTAACTATGCGGATAGTGGCGTACTAGCCGATAAGGTGTTGTACGAATCTAAAGTATTTATCACACCGGGATTTATATTTGGAGACAAAGGAAACCGTTATATACGACTTTCGCTTTGTGCCAACGAGAAAATGCTTGGTGAAGCGCTGGAAAGAGTAAGGTTAATTGGTTGATTAGTTGATTGGTTAATTGGTTGATTAGTTGATTAGTTGATTGGTTAATGGATTGATTAGTTGAAAAGCTGACTGGTATATTGGTTAAGTGTTTGATTAATAATAAGCCAGACAGATTAGTTAGAAAATATAAAAAAACAAATAATATGGAATTCGAATCAATTTTATTGCCGGGAGTCGACGCCAAGCGTCCATTTATTATTGCTGGTCCGTGCAGCGCTGAAACAGAAGAACAAGTCATGGAGACTGCCCGCGAGCTTTCGGCCCGTGGTGTAAAAATGTTCCGTGCCGGAATATGGAAACCAAGGACTAAACCGGGTGGTTTTGAAGGGGTAGGAGTGAAAGGCTTACCGTGGTTGAAACGTGTACAAGAGGAGTTGGGAATGTATACTGCCGTGGAAGTGGCTACAGCAGGTCATGTTCGCGAGGCTTTATCGCATAACGTGGATATTCTCTGGATTGGCGCACGAACATCTGCTAATCCGTTTGCAGTACAGGAAATTGCTGACGCTCTGGAAGGAATTGACATTCCGGTCTTCATAAAGAATCCGGTTAATCCTGATTTGGATTTATGGATCGGTGCTATCGAACGGGTTTATAATGCCGGAATCAGACGTATTGCTGCCATTCATCGTGGTTTCAGTACATCCGATAAAAAAATATACCGTAATTTGCCACAATGGCATCTCCCCATCGAGTTGCATCGCCAGTTGCCTAATTTGCCATTGATTTGTGATCCAAGTCATATTGGTGGAAAACGTGAATTGATTGCTCCCCTTTGTCAGCAAGCTATGGATTTGAATTATGATGGCCTGATTGTAGAATCACATTGTAATCCGGATAAAGCCTGGAGTGATGCCGCTCAGCAGGTTACTCCTGCGGTTCTTGATTTTATTTTAAATACGCTCGTTATCCGGGATATGACCCAGAGTACGGAGAGTCTGACAGCTTTACGTCGTCAGATTGATGAACTCGATGACAGTTTACTTGAATTATTGGCCAAACGTATGCGGGTTTCCAATGAGATTGGTGTATATAAAAAAGAACACAATATGCCGATTTTACAGGAACAGCGCTATGACGAAATCCTGAAAACCCGCATTGCACAGGCTGAGAAAATGGATATGGATGGTGAGTTTATGAAAACCGTGCTGGTTGCCATACACGAAGAATCGGTACGACATCAAATGATTATTATGGAATAATCATTTGTATTGTGTTTATCTGTCAGGTGGAACTAATAAACAACAGCCGGTATGTTAGTCCTTTTATACCGAATAACTATAGTATAGATATTGAAGAATTATTCCTGACATATATAAGTTATCAACATTATGATATATAAGCTAACTATATTAGCATATATATGTTACAATAAGTAACATATATATGTTGCAGATAAAAGTTGGGTATTTTTATGCTAATACAAACAGAATGCCGGAATAAAGGATTGGAATCAACTCATTAAACGATAGATAGCCATGAGTATTAATTACAAAATGATTCATCGGGGTGATTACCTGAACCCCGAAGGACAAAAGAAAACGGGTTATTACCCGCAGGTAGTACGGTCGGAAACGGTGAATACCGGAGAGCTGGCATTACGTGTAGCCCGGGGTAAGAGGCTTAATGCCATTGACACAAA
>JAQTOL010000251.1 GCA_028748945.1 Paludibacter sp. | reverse complement strand
CATAGCCACTATCACTGCATTTGCGGTACTTATTCTGGTACGCGAGGAAACAGGTACTTTTTCTATTAAAGCTTTCAACGGACTTGCCAAACACAATCCAACCGAGGCCTTTGCCATGACCATTGCCATGCTTTCGTTGGCAGGGATTCCACCATTGGTTGGTTTTGCTGCTAAATATAATTTGTTTATTTCAGCTATTGAACAAGGGAACCTGCTTTTGGTGATAGTGGCTATCGTGGGTTCTATGATCAGTGTTTATTTTTACATTCGTCCGATTGTAGCCATGTATGCCAATCAACCATCTGCAACTTCGGCCATCGATTCGAGCAGCAACTATAAAAAGCAGATTATTCTTGCGGCTGTATTGATGATTTTATTGGGATTAATTCCCGGGGTGATTATCAATCTGATTTAAATCGCTATTATTTTTAAACTAAGCTGATTTTAAAAGATTTTATAAGTATGGTGGGTTTTATACTCACCATTTTTTATTGGCGAATACTGTCATATCTGAATAATTGGTATGGCTTTCCGGTTGAAAGTTGTATCTTTGTGGGTCAAAAAACAGAACCTGTGTTTTTAAAATTAAAGCTTTCGAAATGAGAAAATATGCTTTCCTTTTATTTAGCATTGTATTTCTATTTCAATGTAATTCAGTAACATTTGCTACTGAACCTTTCCGATTTGCCCTTTTTACCGATTTGCATCTCAACTTAAATAATCCTATACCGGCCGAAGATCTTCAAAATGCTGTCAACGAAGTAAATTCAACTAAAGGAATTGATTTTGTACTGGTTTCGGGCGATATTTCCGAAAGCGGAGATAGTATCTCTTTATGCAATGCAAAAAAGATTCTCGATAAACTTTTGATTCCTTATTATATTACAGCTGGTAACCACGAAACAAAATGGAGTGAATCGGGTGCTACAGATTTCGCACACATATTTGGCAAAGATAAATTTGTTTTTACGCATAAAGGGTGTGAATTTATCGGATTTACAACCGGACCGATTATAAAAATGGGCGATGGGCATATCGCACCGCAGGATATCGATTGGGTTCAGTCGGAATTAAATAAAACCGGTAACAGTATGCCCGTTTTTATTATTACCCATTATCCCTTGTTAAAAGGTGATGTGGATAACTGGTATGAAATGACCGATGTTATTCGAAAGTACAATGTGCAAGCCGTTTTGGGTGGTCATTATCACCGGAATATGGTTTTAAATTACGATGAAATTCCGGGTATTGTCAATCGCTCAACTTTGAGAGCCACTGACACGGTTGGAGGATATTCCATTTATTCTATTTCCGACTCCATTCGGGTATATGAAAAGAAAATTGGACAAGACCCAAAATTATGGCTCACGTTGGCTTTTGAAACCAAAAAATACGATCGACCCGAAACGACTTTAAAACCCTCGTTTGAAGTTAATACCATAAATAAAAATGTAAAGGAAATTTGGAAGATAAATTCGCGGGTTGGTTTGTATTGTACGCCGGCTGTTGCGAATAATATGGTTTTCTATGGCGATGATTTGGGATATATGAATGCAGTTTCTTTGCAAAACGGAAAGAATAGTTGGAAATTTAAAACCGGAAACCGCATAATTTCTTCACCTGCAGTAGCTTCCGATCGGGTTGTTTTTGGATCGACCGATGGTTTCATTTATTGCCTAAAGGCTTCATCGGGAGAATTAATTTGGAAATTTAAAACTGCCAAAGCCGTAATGGGAAATCCGTTAGTGAAAAACGATACGGTTTTTATCGGAGGTAGCGATGGAAATTTCAGAGCTATCAGCTTAAAAGATGGTTCTCAGCTTTGGAAATTTTCAGGGCTCAGGGGTTATATGGAAACGAAACCGGTTTATGCTCAAAACAAACTTTATTTTGGAGCATGGAATAGTAATTTTTATGCTTTAAATGCTTCCAATGGCAGTCTGGTATGGAAATGGAATAATGGAAACCCCGGAATGCATTATTCTCCCGCGGCTGTTTTGCCGGTATATTCTCACGCTAAAATATTTATTACGGCGCCCGATCGGTTTTGGACTGCCCTTGATGCCGAAACCGGTAAAGTAATCTGGCGTACAAACTTGCATGAAGTACGCGAAACGGAGGGAATTTCGGAAGATGGTAATGTTGTTTACAGCCGGTGCATGAACGATAGTGTGGTGGCGCTGGATACCCGGACAAATTCTCCCAAACTGATTTGGAAAACAGATGCCGGTTATGGGTACGACCACAACCCAAGTATGTTGGTTGAACGGGCTGGTATCATCGTTTTTGGAACAAAAAACGGCTTATTACATGGTATTGATGCTAAAACAGGTGCGGTATTGTGGCGTCATAAAATCGGAAATTCAATCATTAATACAGTGAATATCATTTCAAAAAATGAATGTGTATTGACTACATCAGAAGGTATTATTGCAAAAATAAGATATTGAGAACTTTTTTCTAGTGATAATAAAATTAAAAATTAAAATGAATTATTTAAGAATGGAATTATGAGTAGTTTTATTGAAATGTCGAAAGAACAGGAAATCGTTGAAACAAAACGTTTCTTTGTAAATGTTTATGGCTGGATGTCACTGGCATTAATCATTACGGGTTTAATGGCTTATAAAACGGCTGCAACACCCGAAATTACTAATTTTATTTTTGGTCAGCAATATGTTTTTATGGGATTGTTGATCTCTGAATTGGTTTTGGTAGGTATTTTGGTCGGAGTAATAAAAAAAATGTCAGCAATGACGGCCACCATTATATTCGTTTTATATTCTATACTGAATGGTCTCACAATGTCTTGCATATTTTTTGCTTTCACAACCGAATCAATAGCATCTGTATTTTTTATAAGCGCCGGAACATTTGCAGCAATGAGTGCTTACGGATTTTTCACTAAAAAGGACCTTACCGAAATGGGGAATATCCTTATCATGGCATTATTTGGCTTAATTATAGCTTCTGTTGTCAATATGTTTCTCAAGAGCGAAATGCTCTACTGGATTTCTTCGTATGCAGGTGTTTTGATTTTCGTCGGGTTGATAGCCTATGATACACAAAAACTAAAAAAACTCAATATTATTGGGAACGAAGGAAGCGAAGAAGATAAAAAAGAAGCCATAATCGGTGCCTTGACGCTTTATCTCGATTTCATTAACCTGTTTCTCTTTCTCTTGCGGATTTTTGGAAGAAGAAGATAATATTTCAATCAACTGATAACTGAATATATGAAACTTACTGAAATAGCCCGGTTAATTGGTGCTAACATTAAAAAACAACCAGACGCTGATATAAATTGGTTATTGACCGATAGTCGCTCATTGTCATTTCCATTCGAGAGTTTGTTTTTTGCCATTAAAACTAGCCGAAACGATGGTCATAACTATGTTTCGGAACTATACCAACAAAATCTTCGTTTTTTTGTCGTGAGTGAAATGCGTCCGGACTTTGCCAAATTACCCGATGCCGTTTTCCTGCAGGTGAATGATGCATTGAAAGCATTGCAATTGCTGGCCGCAAAGCATCGTTCATCATTCAAAATTCCTGTAATCGGTATCACCGGTAGCAATGGAAAAACGGTGGTAAAAGAATGGCTGTTTCAATTGTTACACACCGATTATAATATTATTCGTTCGCCTCGCAGTTACAATTCACAAATAGGTGTTCCCCTGTCGGTATGGGCCATGAGTGCGACTACTGAATTGGGAATTTTCGAAGCCGGTATTTCAGAACCTCACGAAATGGAACGCTTACAACCTATCATCCAACCCACTATAGGTGTTTTTACTAACTTAGGTGACGCACATCAGGAAAATTTCTCGGGTTTAAAGCAGAAATGCGAAGAAAAACTGCAACTGTTTAAACAAACCGAAGAATTAGTTTATTGTTCTGATAATAAATTAGTTGAAATATCGATTGCTCAATCGGATTTCAAAGGAAAATTGTTTGCGTGGGGAAAAGGAGAGCAGGCAAGGATGCGGATTTTGAGGGTTGAAAAGAAACCGGCATCTACACAAGTTACGCTTAAATTTGAAGAAGTGGAAAGTCAGATAACCATACCTTTTACTGACGAAGCATCCGTGGAAAACACCTTACAATGTGTGGCAGTGATGTTATTGTTTGGCTATACGATGGACGAAATTGCGAAACGAGTTCTTCAGCTCGAAGCCGTGGCCATGCGTATGGAAGTAAAAGAAGGAATACGTGATTGTCTGATTATCAACGATAGTTACAATTCCGACTTGAATTCGCTGAGTATCGCACTCGATTTTCTGAACCAGCAGGCTACCGCCAAAGGCTTATCGAAAACGCTTATTTTGTCTGATATTCTGCAAAGCGGATATTCACCGGTTGAATTATACAAAACGGTTGCCGAACTGTTGAAAAATAAAAATATTCAGCGCATTATCGGTATTGGAACTGAAATTTCATCTCAGTCCGATGCATTTCAATTGAATGAGAAATATTTTTTCCAAACAACGGAAGATTTTCTGAAATCGAAGTTTATCCGCGATTTTCAAAAGGAAATAATTCTTTTGAAGGGTTCCCGTAAATATCATTTTGAAGATATTTCTGAAAAACTCGAGTTAATTACGCATGAAACCATTCTGGAAGTAAATTTAAACGCGTTGGTGGATAATTTGAATTATTTCCGTTCCAAACTTCGTCCTGAAACCAAAATGATGTGCATGGTTAAAGCTTTTGCATACGGAAGTGGTTCGGTGGAAGTAGCCCGAACGCTGCAACATCATCAGGTAGAATACCTGGCAGTGGCCGTTGCCGACGAGGGAGCTGAATTGCGACGTGAAGGTATTCGTATTCCCATTGTGGTGATGAATCCCGAAAAGGGTAGTTACGGAATGATTTTCGACAACAAACTGGAACCGGAAATATACAGTTTTCGTTTGCTCGATACCTTTATTGCAGCTGCCGGAAAGCTTGGAATTGTTGATTATCCCATTCACATCAAAATAGATAGCGGTATGCATCGCCTTGGTTTTGAACCGCAGGAAATGGAACAGCTACTCACAAAACTGAAAAATCAGAATCAGGTGAAAGTCCGTTCGGTCTTTTCTCATTTGTCTGGTTCCGACGAAGCAAAATTCGATGCTTTTACACGCCAAC
Organism: Paludibacter sp.; assembly: GCA_028748945.1. Classification (GTDB taxonomy): domain Bacteria; phylum Bacteroidota; class Bacteroidia; order Bacteroidales; family Paludibacteraceae; genus Paludibacter. Next base: position 290 of record JAQTOL010000251.1, on the reverse strand, counting down.
AGATATCAACTTTCAATAATTGTGCTGATCAATTTTCAACTACTTTTACACACCATATAATGCGCCATATACTTAATTCAGCCGGCATTGAACGATTCCCTGAATTCCAGTTCGATATGGTACGTTTGGGCATTGGTCATTACGGCATCAGTTCCTTGCCCGAAGCGAACCTGAAGCAGGTTTGTGCATTGAAAACCATAATTTTACAGATAAAAAATGTGAAAGCCGGCGAAACAGTCGGTTACAGCCGTAAAGGAATTGTGAATACTGATAAACGCATTGCCGTTATT
>JAQTOL010000250.1 GCA_028748945.1 Paludibacter sp. | reverse complement strand
TTGAGCAGAAAAGGCTGACCGACGGCAATACCTATCTGGGCAATAAGTACCCACTCATAACTTGTTACCATGCCGCGCATCATCCCGAAAACTCCGGTGAGAACAGCGCCAATGCCGACTCCAATTCGTATACCATAGGTGTCTATCACCCAGGAGGCGGGAATGGAAACAAAAATAAAAACGATCATGAAACACATCGAAAGGATGCCGATTTGTATATCAGACACACCATAAAAATGCGCAGAATCAGTGGTAATAGGTGCAAATGTTATCCAAAGTAATTGGTTGACAATCACAATAAACATATATACACTTAGCATGATCCAACGATATTTGTAGACTTTATAAACTGTAGCTTCCATGGATTGATTTTTAATTAATAATATAGATTGAAGGAATATAATTAGCAAGATTTTTTGTAAGAAATTGCCATTTTGGCCGGACAAAAATACGATTTTTATTTAAATAAAACAGAAAAACGCAAAAGCTGATTGCATTTTGCGTTCTACGAAATAAAAAACGAACTGAATTTGAGTATTCATGGTTTGGATCTCCATATTTTATCTGCAGCATTCAGATATTCAGGCAAAGCTGCAGAACCATACCATTGAAACATTTCCGGTTCAAAAATTTTTTCTTTGATTGTCGGGTCGGCTTCCAATAATTTTGAGGCTTCCTCAAAACTTGTTACATCGAGTATAAAGATGCCACGGTACGATTGCTCATTCTTTTCAAAAGGCCCGGCAACAATCATTTTTTTCAGCTTCACTAATCGGTTTATATTTGCGAAGTGCCCGGCAAACAGAGAATCTCTTTTGAGTTTTTCGGTAACATGATTACTCCCGGTTTTCAAAATCACCAGAACATACATTTTCATTCCCAGATTATCGGCTCCCAACGATTTGGCGAGCGCTTCATCAAAATTTGGATTATTTGTTTGTCCAACGATATGAATTGTTGCGAAGAGGAGTATAGAAAAGAAAAGTAACTTTTTCATGTTATTTTATACTTATGGATTTACAGATTTCAATGAAATTTCTCTTCCTTTTCGAGTTTTTCAATGATAACTTTGATGCGTTTAAGTCTTGTTTCCAGATCTTTTGCAGTTTGCAGTCTGTAGCCAATCGTAAATAAATTAGTTTTATTCAGCGTTTTAAAGAATTTGTAGGCCCTCTGATTTTTTGAAATCTCCAGAATAAAATCATCAGGAACAACCATTTGCGTAGCCGAATCATAGCTTATTTCCCATCTTCCATCTGCTTTTGCCGATTCAATTGCTTTCCAACCGGAAGGTTTAATTTTTCCCTCTTTCTCCAGACTTGCAACTTTATCTACATTTCTTTTCGACCACATGCTTTTCGGTCTCCGGGGAGTAAATTTTTGGATGTAGGATGTTTCATCATACTTTTTCAATTGTCCATCAATCCAGCCATAACATAAGGCCACATTCAAAGCTTCATCATAAATGATCGTCTTAATACCCGAACCTTTCTTAAAGAACCGGATCCAGATTCCATTTACCTTATCATGATTTTGCTCCTGCCAGTTTTCAAATTCCTGCGGTGAAACAAAAGAAATAATTTCGTAATCGGTTGAGGTATTCATTTTTAGTTGGTTCGGGATATTTTTAATTTCAACTGACACCGTTGATTATTTTTTGGCTTGTTTTATCTCATTAATTATTTCCGTTATACCTTCACGATAAGTTGTCACTTTAAAATCGGGGAAACGGGTCATAAATTTGGAAGAATCGAATAAATGATCCGCCTGATAACGATAAAGAATCTCAACCGTTTCTTTCAAATAAGGATTAAAGTTTGCCAATAAATTAATCATCCAGTTTTTAAGCACGATGTAATGTAATTTATGACCATATGCATTACTCGCTTCATGAATGAATTCTTTAGGAGTCAGGCGGTTGTAGTCACAGGGCAAATGCCAGGTCTGGTTATAGGCATCGGGAGTATTTCCAAGCAATGCCATGGCTTTGCCGGCATCGGGTGTATACACCAATGTCCGTAAACAATGGTCTTTTACCAATATTTTTATTTTTTTTGATTTCCGGATATTGTCAAATACGAGGGCATTGGTTATACTGTGAGTATTACGTGGTCCGTAAAACTCGGGAGCACGGCAAATCAAAGCAGTAATTTCACCGTGATGTATCGAATTTAAAAGCAAGGTGCTGACTCGTGACCGTACCTTGCCCTTCATTCCGGTTGCTAAAAACGGATTGCCTTCTTTAATCACTCCGGTAGTTTTTCCGTACATATAGGTATTATCGAAAAACACCAGTTTCACCTGCTGATTGATACATGCATCTATCACATTGTGCATAATGACAGGCCAACGTTCCTGCGCTATTAATGTAACATTTGGCAAACCAACGGTAAGGTAAACAATTTCACTCCCTTTAACTGCTTGCTCGGTTTGAGCGGCATCCATTAAATCTGCCGGAAACAGGGTGTCAGTTTCGTTTACCTTTCGTGGGTTTCTGCTTACCAGCCGAATGTCATGCGTATAATTATTATAGAGTTCTTTTGCTAATTCAGTACCGATAATTCCATTTGCTCCAAGTATGGTTTGCATAGTACATTCTTTTAAGGTTAATTGAAAAGCCGTTTATTTTATTTCCGGCCAACGTCCCAATTGTTGCCGGTTTACCATCCAACCCGGATATTCAGGACTCAACGCGCTGACTTCGCTCAAACGGATCATTTCATCAGGAGTTAATTCCAGTTTCACCGCAGCAATATTGTCATTCAGTTGTTTTAGATTTTTAGCACCAATAATCGTACTGCAAACTGCAGGTTGTTTGGTCACCCAGTTCAAGGCAACCGTTGCGACCGAAACTTTATGGCTTGCTGCAATTTCTTTCATCACATCGATAATATCATAGGCTTTATCTTTATTGACTGGGGGAAAATCAAATGAATCACGTCGGCTGTTACCGGCCTGTTCTATTTCACGCGTGTATTTCCCGGAAAGAAACCCACCGGCCAACGGACTCCAGGGCATAATTCCAATGTTTTCACTCAATGCCATGGGAACCAGTTCTCTTTCAATATCACGCCCCGCAATGCTGTAGTAGTTTTGTGAAGCCACAAATTTCGTCCAGCCCATTTTTTCGGCATACGCATTGGCTTTCATCACCATCCATGCCGGATGGTTACTGATTCCGATATAACGTACCTTTCCCGAACGTACCACATCTTCGAGTCCCCTCATTGTTTCCTCTATCGGCGTTATCGGATCGACACCGTGAATGTAAAGCAAGTCGATATGCGAAAGTTGCATACGTTTCAGACTGTCGTTAACCGAGTCCATGATATGAAGTCGTGACAGCCCAACCTGATTGGCTCCGGCTCCCATCCTGATTCGTACTTTGGTGGCAATTACCACTTCGGGTCTTGCAACCCCTAATTTTTTCAACGATTCACCCAATAATGTTTCCGATAAACCTTCGGAGTAAGCGTTGGCAGTATCAATAAAATTTATACCGCTGTCCAATGAAGTTTTGACTATCTGGTTGACTTCTCCCTGTGGCAATTTGCCGATGGCTTCCCAGTAACCTTTTCCTCCGAAAGTCATGGTTCCAAGACAAAGTTCCGATACCAACACACCTGTTTTTCCTAATTCGTTATATTTCATTTTGATATTTTTTTTAGAATACACATCTTTTGTTTCATCATTTGACGTTTAAAACAAATAAAAAAATGAAAAGGTTCAGGTATAAAAGAATTGGGGTCTTTTGATTATACACAAAAAAACTTATCACTTAAATAAAAAAAACGCAACTGCCGTCCATAGTCGACTGTTGCGTTTAATTGTAAGTTTATAGTTTTGTTAAAGTTATTCAAGCCTTAATTTAAACGTTAATATTTTGCCAGATAATCCCCGATTGTCAGAACTTGTGCATAAGTAGTATTCAATGCTGCCAAAAAAGAATTGTGAACATCACTGGCTTTTATTTTTTCTTCATTAATTTTCAGATCTTTGGTTGCACAGGCATCACCCAATAAGATACATGTAAATCCAAGGTCTTTTGCAGCACGGGTTGTTGCATCAATGCACATGTGAGTCATCATTCCACAAATCACTAAAGTATTGATTTCTTTCTCTTTCAAATAATCCGATAATCCGGTTTCCCGAAAACTGTTTGGGAAATGTTTTACTATTAATTTCTCCATAGTTGCCGGTTGAACGCTTTTGTTAATCTGAGCTCCAACTGTATCGGGCAGGAAAAAAGTAGCATCCGGACTTTTCGCAATATGTTGTACATGAATGACAGGGATTCCTTCCATTCTGAATTTCTCTAAAACCAATCTGGCGTTTCTGACCGCAGCATCAGCATTTACAAGCGTCATTGTTCCACCTTCGAAATAATCATTCTGCAAATCGATAAGCAGTAAGGCTGTATTCTTCATTTCGTTTGTAAATTTTAAAATCCAACTATTTTCCTGATTTGTGTTTGGCAATCTCGACAGCATAAACACTTTCAAAACCTTCGAAGTTTGCACGGAAGATAATCCATTTACCGTCCGGAGAGAAATGGACATTGGGTTCCAAATGATATTGATGGTATTTCATATTCACTAATCGTTCAAACTTAAAGTGATCACCATCGGGAATAAACAGATTAATCCATTTACCATCTTTAGCTTTGGCAACCGATGTGGAATCACCACCGTCACCCGCAAAGAGTTTTTCATCGGGTGAAATATTATAATGCACACTCCATTGATTTCTGTCTAATTTGTATTTTATTTCTTTGCCGGTATTTACATCGGTTCCACCTACAAAAAATGTTGCTCCACGCGGTTGTTGCAGATCATACCAGATTGTTTTCCCGTCCGGGCTAAACCACTCGTGTCCCGCAATTTCCATGTCCATGGTGCGTTTATGCATCAGTTTCACTCGTTTTGTATCGAGATTTATTGTCCAAATCCGGTCTACTTTATGCCACGGTCCTTCATGGCAAAACATCAACAAATGCGGATCGACAGGCGAAAACTGAACATGATTCAACCAGGCGCTATCCGTAAATAACTTTGTCAGCTTTTTTGTTTTCAGATTAACCGTAAATAAAGTACGTGGATTTCTGGCCTCATAAATCTTATTGAAATAGTCGTGTTTGGCAGGATTGGCTTTGTATATAGCTTTTTCTGCGTCAGACGACCATGCACCACCCAAAAGGGTTTCGTCTGCATTCAGACTTGTAATCGTTGCTTTAAAACCGGCAGGAAAAATATATTCCAGCGTCGTTTTACGTGTGTCAATATTGATAGAAAATATGGAATCATTGACCTGATAATAAACATTATGATTCTTTCTCCCCACTATCTCACCGTTCTTACGAAAGCTCTTATCCGTCAACTGGGTTATTTTCAGACTGGAAAGGTTCACACTAAACAATTGCATACC
>JAQTOL010000249.1 GCA_028748945.1 Paludibacter sp. | reverse complement strand
ATTTAGTTGAACCAAGGGATTTATATCGATATGGTTTGCATCATACTCTTTCGGAATGCGGAATTGCTGCTTCATTTTCTCCTGCACTGACTCCATGATCCGGAACGATTCGGCATCTTGATCGTTTACAATGAGGTTGTTTTCATCAATTGAAAGTACTTTCGCTATGCAGGGCAGTATATCACGTTTCCGGAAAAAGAGTTGAATTAATAAAGTCGATTCGGCTAATTCTCCTAAAGAATAAGTGATTGACTCCTGCGTTGTTTTGTCAATATTACTGTACACGTCATCAAGCACAATGTATTGAGGTTTTTGTGTAATAAGATAATTCAGCAAGGCTTTCTTTTGCTGACCGCTGGACATGGAACCCAAACTTGAATTCTCTTCTGTCTTAATCACAACCCGGTCGTGGCGCAGTTCTTCTTCCACCAGCCGGTTAATGGTTATCGTTGAATGTAAAACTCCCTGTAATGAACTTAAATCGATATATTCCCGCAAAAATGAATTTTTCATGAGTTGCTCAAGAATATAATTTTTATTTGATGCGTTTGACAGGTAAAGTCCAATGCTGTTTGTATGTTTCATTATTAATTTATTATCTGATAATTCCACGTTTCTTGGATGTGGGTAAATTTCCGGCATTAATTGTTGAATAGAGAGCAGCTCCTAAAATGATTGTACCGCCAATTATTACGCTGACGGTTGGGACTTCACTTAAGATGATAACTGCAAAAATAATCCCGTAAACCGGTTCAAGATTAGCAATAATACTTGCAGTTTGAGCTTTTATGGTCGAAAGTCCCCTGATAAATAGAGAGTGGGCTACTGCAGTAAATACTATACCCAGAAGAACCAGGAGCAGTATATTTGTACTGTTGAACGGAGGTTTTTCAATAAAAAGCAAAGGTAACAAAATAAGGAAAGCAATAAAATCCTGATAAAAGGCAACAACCAGCGCTGAATATTGTGCAACCAGTTTGCGGTTAAGAACAGATAAAAGAGCAAAAGTGAAGCCTGAAAGTACACCCCACAAAACACCCGCTGTAATGTTATTATTTAAATGAAGCGTTGGAATTATCAGAACAACACCCGAAAAGCTTATCAATGCGACAATCAGAGCTTTAAGTTTTAATTTTTCTTTAAAAAGTAAGGGTTCCAGAAAAGTGGAAAAAACCGGAAATGTTGAAAACGAAAGTAAACCGATGGCAACCGTTGACGTTTTTATAGCCTGAAAAAAGGATACCCAGTGAATCACCAGAATAAATCCCGTAAGGATCATCAGAAAATAATCTTTTTGCTTTGAAAGCCTGATGCTCTTTTTTAGAATTAGAAGCGTAATACCCAAAGCCAGCGTTGCAAATGTTACTCTACCTAAAACAATGATTGTAGATGAAAGATCTATTAATTTAGCAAAGAGTCCTGCCAGACCAAATAAGAATACAGCTGAATGGATATAAATTAAATTGTTTTTATTATTCATAATCAAAGAATTACTCCGGGTAACATTTAAACAGCTGCTCACTGTTTTCTTTCAGGTTTTTATTTCAAAGCCTTAAAGCAGAAATCGGTAATCGACTTTCAATCTACGGATCTACGACCATTATATTTGTGTATCAGCCTGATAATCTGTAAGACTTGCGAATGCAAATATAACTACAATCTTTTATTATTTATCAGAAATTCAGCTATTTTCAGTACTGTATTTGCCAGCACTTTAGAACATAGTAAATATTTATGCAATAATTTGACATTTTCTTATTTTTATCGTTCTAAATTCAGTTTTGAATTTGTATCTTTGTCCAAACTCAAAACTATGCATTTAAACATAAAAAACGAAACTTCCACGCTGAAAGCTGTTGTGCTTGGACAGCCGGGTTCAATAGGGAAGGTGCCTGCGATTGAAAATACATTTGATGCAAAATCGTACGAATCGGTTTTGAAGGGTATTTATCCTACCGAAGAAGCCATCTACAAAGAAATGAGTGCATTTGAGAAAGTGCTGTTGAAATACGATGTACAGGTTTTTCGTCCGTGGACGCTGGAAAACTGCAATCAGGTTTTTGCCCGCGATGTGGGTTTTGTGATTGATGATAAAATCATAAATTCTAATATTATTCCAAACCGCGAGGATGAAAAAGAGGCGTACGAAGTGATTTACGATCAGATTTCGTACAACAAAATCTATAATCTTCCAGAAAAGGCACATGTGGAAGGTGGTGATGTGGTGCTGTTTAACGATTTGGTTTTCGTGGGACTTTATTCGGGTGCCGATTATCCTCAATTTAAAACGGCACGTACCAATTTGTATGCTTTTAATTTTTTGAAGGAAATAATTCCGGAAAAAACATTTGTTCCGATAGAATTAAAGAAACACGATACCAATCCCCGTCAGGGTATATTGCATTTGGATTGTACATTTATGCCCGTGGGTAAGGACAAAGCAATTATTTATAAGGATGGTTTTCTGAATCCATCCGATTATCATTTGCTGGTCGATCTTTTTGGACGAAAGAATATTTTTGATATTACACAGGAAGAAATGTATTACATGAATTCCAATATCTTTTCTATCTCTCCCAATGTGGTTGTATCGGAACAGCGGTTTACCCGTTTAAATGAACATTTGGAAAATAACTGGGGTTTAAATGTGGAACGTGTACCTTATTTTGAAATATCAAAGATGGGTGGACTTTTGCGTTGTTCTACTTTCCCGTTAGTGAGAGATGACTCCTGAGGGAGTAATTAAATTGCTTATATTTATGTTTTTAAAATTGAATAAAAACCTCATAATTTGCACATACAAAAAGATCATTTTGAGGTTGATGGAGGTAAAAATACTATGCTAAAACAAATCACACATACCATTTTAATGATTGAACCGGTAAGTTTCGGGTTTAATCAACAAACGGCTGTAAATAATTTTTTTCAGCAAAAGGACGATAACATACAGTCTCATATTCAGGAACTTGCTCTTGCCGAATTTAATGATATGGTGAAGATACTCCGTGCGAACGATGTAGATGTGTTAATTGTAAAGGACACGTTGCAACCTCATACACCTGATGCAATCTTTCCGAACAACTGGATCTCGTTTCACGAAGGTGGACAGGTGGTTTTATATCCGATGTTTGCCGAAAACCGGCGAAAAGAGCGTCGGGATGATATCATTCAGTTTGTTTCCAAGCAAAAATCGAATGTAAAAAATATAGATGACTTTTCATTTTGGGAGGAACAAAACCTGTTTCTTGAAGGTACGGGAAGTATGATTTTTGACCGGGTGAACAGGTATGCTTTTGCAGCCTTATCGGAACGAACCGAAAAATCCGTATTCCTGCAATTTTGCAAAGTATTTGAATTTAAACCTGTTTATTTCTCCGCAAATCAGTCGTTGGACGGTAAACGATTAGCAATATATCATACCAATGTCATGATGAGCCTGGCGGAGAATTATGCCGTCATTTGTCTTGAATCAATTGATAATCTCGCAGAACGAAAACTGGTGGTTGATACTTTGAAACAAACCAACAGGGAAATTATTGAAATTTCTGAAGATCAAATGCATCACTTTGCGGGCAATATGTTGCAAATTGAAAACCGGAAAGCTGAACGGCTGTTGGTATTGTCACAATCGGCTTATGATTCGCTGAATAAACAACAAATTGACAAACTTACTGCATATAATAAATTGATTGTCATTTCAATACCAACCATTGAAAGGGTAGGAGGCGGTAGTGTCCGTTGCATGATGGCGGAAGTCTTTTAAGCCCTGCCCGTTTCCCCGAAGGGGATGAATTTTGAAAAATAAACTAACTTTTACATCCTTCCCCGGAAGATTCAGGGGACTAAATTATATTGTATGAATAACTCAAAACTTAGTGCTTCAGAATTGATGGAGCTTGAAAATAAATACGGTGCACATAACTATCACCCGCTTCCGGTTGTACTCGATCGTGGAGAAGGTGTATTTGTATGGGACGTGGATGGAAAAAAGTATTATGATTTTCTTTCGGCATACTCGGCTGTAAACCAGGGACACTGTCACCCAAAGATTATCAACACGCTGATGGAACAAGCTCAGAAACTGACTTTGACTTCCCGTGCCTTTTACAATAGTCAACTTGGTCTTTACGAGGAATTTGTAACGCAGTATTTTGGTTACGAGAAAGTCCTGCCCATGAATACCGGGGCCGAAGCGGTTGAAACTGCGATTAAACTATGTAGAAAATGGTCGTACGAGAAAAAAGGACTGGCTGAAAATTCGGCTCAGATAATTGTTTGCGAGAATAATTTTCATGGTCGCACGACTACCATTGTTTCTTTTTCGATTGATCCGGATGCCTGTAATCATTATGGTCCGTTTACTCCCGGATTCATTATCATTCCCTATAACGATGTCGATGCGCTTGAAAAGGTGCTGGAAGAAAATAAGAATATTGCCGGATTTATGGTAGAACCGATACAGGGTGAAGCCGGTGCTTATGTTCCCGAAGACGGTTATTTAATGAAATGTTATGATCTATGCCATCAGTACAATGTATTATTTATTGCCGATGAAGTTCAGACCGGCATTGCCCGCACGGGAAAATTGTTGGCATGCGATTATGAGCATGTTCACCCCGATATTTTAATTCTGGGAAAAGCCTTGTCCGGAGGAGTTTATCCTGTTTCGGCAGTTTTATCGGACAATAAAATCATGGAGGTTTTTCAACCCGGACAACATGGTTCAACCTTTGGTGGCAATCCCATGGCTGCAGCTGTTGCAATCTCAGCACTGGAAGTTATTCGCGATGAAAAACTGGCTGAAAAAGCTTTTGTATTGGGTGAAATGTTTCGCAGGGAAATGAACGGGCTTTGTAAAACATCAAAGATTGCTTCGTTTGTTCGTGGGAAAGGCTTACTGAATGCATTGGTTATTAACAATGAAGGTCACAAAAATCTGGCCTGGGATATTTGTCTCAGATTACTTGAAAATGGTTTGCTGGCAAAGCCCACCCATACCAATATCATCCGTTTTGCTCCTCCATTGGTAATAACTGAAAAACAATTGTTCGAATGTGTGGATATCATTAAGAATACAATAAAGGAATTTGAGTAAACGATTTTATTATTTGATACTACTAATAGTAGGTTTAAGTGAATGTAAATTAGTTATTTACATTTGTGAATAATATATTAATTAGTGATTATTTGAGTTTCAAATAAAACGAAACAACCCGCATAAGCGGGTTGTTTTGTTTTAAATTATTTTGGTTTTAAAAAGAATATGAAATAATAAAATGCATTGTTTTTTATCAAAAATTTAAAAGTCTGAGAAAGAAGGATGTAATACCACCTATTAAACCGGAGAGATGCAAAATGTTGATATTGAATTGATTTTCAGCAATAATAATGGCAAAGAGTCCAAATGTACCCCATCGGTACATGTTCATCATTAATTTGGGATGA
>JAQTOL010000248.1 GCA_028748945.1 Paludibacter sp. | reverse complement strand
ATCAAAGTACTCTACTTTGAGTTCTGGAAATGCATTTACTTGTTCTATAACCCATTTATTTAAGTTGTCGGGACTCATTTTCGGTACAAAGTTACGACTTTCGAACAGAACTTTGGAAATTTCCACCGCTTTTTTACGTTGCTCCTCAGTAAGTCGCTCGTTTCTGCTACTCATGGCTAATCCGCTTTCATCTCGAACTATCTGACAATCAATTATATTAATGTCAAAATGCATGATATTAACCATACGGTGGATAATTGCCAGTTGCTGAAAATCTTTTTCGCCAAAATAGGCTTTATCAGGTTGAATCAGCCTGAAAAGTTTACTGACAATCTGTACGACTCCATTGAAATGTCCCGGTCGGAATTTTCCTTCCATCACACTATCAAGCCCGCCAAAATCAAAATCGAACGAACCGGTTAATTCATCAGTTGTATATATCTCACTTGCTTCGGGTGCAAATATCAGCTGACATCCAATACTTTCCAGCATTTGAGCATCTCTATCCAAATCTCTCGGATATTTTTCTAAATCGATCAGGTTATTGAACTGGGTAGGATTTACAAAAATACTTACTATGCAGCAGTCGTTTTCAGCAACAGCACGTTCAACCAGAGCTATATGTCCTGCATGTAAGGCTCCCATAGTTGGGACAAAGCCTATTGACTTTTTGTTTGCTTTCAGTAATTCAATTTCGATATTTAAATCCTGTTTTGTACCAATTATTTTCATAATCTACTTAGAATTGGAGGAATATGTATGAATGATTATTCATTAAAAAACGGTTGCAAAAGTAATAAAACTTATTTGTATAATCATTTAATGTAAATGCATATGTTCAATTTTTGTAGTTATTTGAAAGTGAAAACAGGTGAGACTTACTAGGTTAAACTTTTATAAATAGAATTCATCTCAAAATTTGAGCTTACCGACTTCTTCGAATATATATATATGTTTATGTGTCATTTAGCATTATTATATGATGTTTTTCTTTTTTGAAATGTGTTTTTTTTACTTGGTTAGCTTAACATTTCATGTCTGAGGTCTTGTTTATATCCGATTTTTTTTATATATCTTTGCATACCGAAAGTATTTTCTCATAAGGCTTCGGATATTTATCGCATGAAAAAAGTTACAAAAGTCTTGTATATTTCGCAAGAGATTTTTCCTTATTTACCAGAATCAGAATTATCAAATATGGGGAGATACTTACCTCAGGCGGTACAGGATCGTGGGAGAGAAACCAGAACATTTATGCCAAAATTTGGTGCTGTCAATGAACGCCGTAATCAACTCCACGAAGTAATACGTTTATCGGGCATGAATTTAATTATTGATGATACAGATCATCCCTTAATAATAAAGGTGGCATCCATTCAGGCAGCTCGTATGCAGGTTTATTTCATTGATAATGATGATTATTTTCACAGGAAAAATACGATAGCTGACGAAGCCGGCATAGAGTACGAAGACAATGATGAACGTACCATTTTCTTTGTAAGAGGAGTCATGGAGACGGTTAAGAAGTTACGCTGGACTCCCGATATTATTCATTGCCAGGGCTGGATGACAGCATTAGCTCCTTTGTATATTAAAAAGGCTTTCAATGATGATCCCTTTTTTAAGCATTCAAAAGTAGTTTATTCCTTATTTAATGATGAGTTTAAGCAACCCTTTCGAAATTTATTTGCTGAACGACTGATACTTGAGGGCATTGAAAAAAAACATGTAACTCAGGTAAAGGATAAAACTATTGACTTTGTTGCACTTTCAAAATTTGCCATTGATTATTCTGATGGAGTTATTCAATCGAGCGAGAATGTCAATGAAGATGTTTTAAAATATGTCGAATCTAAAAAGATTAAGTTCCTGCCTTATCAACCGGTGGAAGATTATGCCGATGCATATGTACAATTTTATGATAGTCTGATTTAATTTATGGCTTATTCTAATAGTTTCTTTTATTTATTATCTACCTGATTAAATTACACAATGTAATTTTTTAGCGGTTTCTGCGTTTATTTAACTTTCTATTTTGTCCACTCTTTTTTTCATTTTACATGAAATCTCATTCAATTGTTTTACTGTTTCTTGTGTCATTATTGACATTCTCCTGTACCGACAATGTTTCCGATTTAGGGATTAAGATTCAACCTTCTTCTGATAATATCTCGGTAGGAACCGATACATTTCATGTTGTAACTGAAAATGTATTTATCGATTCCATTTTCGCAAAACAAGACTCATTTTTACTGGGTACATTTTACGATACTAAATATGGCTCCACTCAGGCGGATATTTTAGCTCAGGTTAACTGTCCCGTGAATTACCAATACCCTCCGGGTTCGGTTGTCGATTCTGTTTTAGCAGTATTAACTTATAAGACCTGGTTTGGTGACAGTTACTCGCCGATGAATGTAAGTATTTATCAAATGGATAAAAAAACCTTTAATTATTCAACACTTTATCCGACTAACCTGGATCCATCTGATTATACGACCCGTTCAGAATTGATTGGTAATAAGACGTTCACAGCAAAAGATGCTACAAAACTTCGTACTGATACCACAACCATCGTTTTTAAATTGTCGGATAAATTTAGAAACTGGTTTGTAAATGCAGGGAGTGATAATGTTATTAATGTAGCCTCGAATATATATTCAAGTGAAAGCAACTTTATAAACTATTTTAAAGGAATGTACATTACCACAGATTTTGGTGTTGCTACGATGCTCAATGTCAGGCAAGTTGATTTGGAATTGTATTATCATTATAATCATACGGTGACAAGTTCTACCGGTGCCGACTCGCTGGTAACTTCCAATTATGTTATTCCGTTCCCGGCTAACGCAGAAGTACGTCAGGTAAATCGTTTTTTTCATCCTGAAATTGCAACTGTAAAACAAAAACTGGCACAAAACGAAAATGTAAATTATATTTCTTCACCTGCAGGCATTCAAACACGTGTAACAGTGCCTTTAAAAAGGATAAAACAGAAAATGGATTTGTCTTTAGGAGAGAAGAAGAAAACATTAAACAGTGCTATATTGCGTGTGGATGCAACTGAGATTGATAGTTCTACCTTGGCTGAACCGGTTGTAAGTTATATGTTGCTTATTAAAGAATCAGCAATAGACCGTTTCTTTAATAAGAACGAGCTACCAAGTGATACTTGTGCAATACTTGGACAATTCTCAAAGAGTCAAAACACAAGTACTTTACTTTATGAATATCATTATTCATTTGATATTGCTCCAATGGTAGCCAATGAATTAAAATTAAATCCAAATCCGGATAGTGATTTAAATTTAAGATTGGTTCCTGTGCAGGTTACTAGTACAACAAGTTCCACTGGTACAACATCAATTACAGCGGTAAAACAACAAACAGGAATGAGCGCAATAACAATCCTGAGTGGGAAAGACGTTACAACTCCGATGAGAATCAAAATGATTTATAGCGGATTCTAAAATTCACAGATAACAGAATAAAAAAAGCAGCGGAATTTTTCCGCTGCTTTTTTTATTAGTTCTAAATACAAATCGCCTATTTTTGGCGGATAAATATTTGAATAGGGGTACCGTTAAAATCGTACTTTGACCGTATTTTATTTTCCAAAAAACGCCGATACGGATCTTTTACATATTGTGGCAAATTCGCAAAAAACAGGAAAGTAGGAATTTGAGTATTGGGTAGCTGTGTTACATACTTAATCTTGATAAATTTTCCTTTGAGAGCCGGTGGCGGATAATTTTCCACTAAAGGTAAAATAAATTCATTGAGCTTAGCCGTAGGCACTTTCCGTTGCTTGTTTTCGTAAACTTCTACTGCTGTTTCAACTACTTTAAGAATCCGTTGTTTTGTAATAGCCGATGTAAATATAATTGGAAAGTCAACAAACGGAGCCAAACGTTCACGGATTGTTACTTCATATTTTTTAATATCATTCGATTCTTTATCTTCTATCAAATCCCATTTGTTTACACAAACGACCAGTCCTTTTTTGTTTTTTTGGATAAGTGAAAAGATATTCAAATCCTGACTTTCAATGCCACGTGTGGCATCAATCATCAAAATACATACATCGCAGTTTTCAATGGCACGGATGGACCGAACAACAGAATAATATTCCAAATCTTCGTTCACTTTGGCTTTTTTGCGAATACCTGCTGTATCCACCAGATAAAAATCATGACCAAATTTATTGAATCGTGTGTAAATAGAATCACGTGTGGTGCCCGGAATATCCGTCACTATGGTGCGATCTTCTCCGATAAAGGCATTTATAATAGACGATTTTCCTGCATTAGGGCGCCCTACGACGGCGAAACGAGGTAAGTCTTCTTCCGGTTCATCAATTAAATCGGGATTGAAGTGAGTCAGTAATCTGTCCAGCAAATCTCCACTGCCAAGTCCGTTAATGGCCGAAATCATTTGGGGCTCATCCAATCCTAGCTTGTAAAACTCCGGAGCCTGATATTGCCATTCAAAAGTGTCCGCTTTGTTTGCGACCAGAATAATCGGCTTTGTGCTTCTTCGGAGAATTTGTGCCACTTCCAGATCATAATCGGTAATCCCATTTTGAATATCGACTAAAAATAGAATGACATCAGCTTCCTCAATAGCCAATACGACATGTCTTTTTATTTCACCTTCAAAAATGTCAGATGAATTTACTACCCAACCTCCGGTATCAATCACCGAAAATTCACGCCCTTCCCATTCGCTCTTACCGTACTGACGGTCACGTGTGGTTCCGGCTTCTTCATTCACTATGGCTCTACGACTGTTCGTGAGCCGGTTAAAGAGGGTCGATTTTCCCACGTTGGGGCGCCCTACGATTGCTACAATATTTCCCATTTTTTTATATATCTAAAAGTTTAGATATTTACATTCCATTTTATTCGTTTCTGTTCTTATTTTCTCAAATTCAGACAGTGGGTGCAAATATTTTTTTGAGCCGCAAAGGTACTGCTTTTAATTGGAAAGGGGAAATGAGGTGGATATTTGTATACGAAAATGAAATAAACAGAAGAAGGAAAGCCTTCTTAATTACTATAATTATATGGCATAGTGCGCTTTAAAATCAACAATAACATGCGTTTAAATGATTTTCTAAAAATATCGATTCGTGCTCTTGCAGAATCTAAAAAAAGCAGTATCTTTGCAACGCTTTTGGAGAAAGGTATTTCAATCCGAATACAAATTCGGGCGTTTAGCTCAGCTGGTTCAGAGCATCTGCCTTACAAGCAGAGGGTCGGGGGTTCGAATCCCTCAACGCCCACTTTTATTTTATTTAGAATATATTTCGGGCGTTTAACTCATCCCGATAGCTATCGGGAGGTTCAGAGCATTCCGATTCAATCGGAAGAGTCGGCAGTTTAAATCCCACAATGTAAACTTTATTTTCAGACATAAATTTCGGGCGTTTAGCTCAGCTGGTTCA
>JAQTOL010000247.1 GCA_028748945.1 Paludibacter sp. | reverse complement strand
AGTGAAAGCAGTTGGCGAAGACGAAACTGAAGGAAATACTGCTAGTACTTATGTCAGTGGAAAAACCAGTGTGTTTCAAATGCCACATTTATTGCTGGGTGTTATGGCTTTGTTTTTCTACGTTGGAGTAGAAACCTTACCAATGGCCTCTATCATTGTATTTGCAAAATCTGTTTTTGGAGAGAATGTTGCTAACCCTGAAGGTTATGCCAAATATGTGCCGATTGGTATGTTTGTAGGTTATGTTTTTGGTGTTTTGATGATTCCGAAAATCATTTCACAAACCACTGCTTTAAAGTTATTTACAATAATTGGTTTAGCGGCAACATTATGTGTTATTTTCCTTCCGGGAGAAATAGGAATTTATGGTTTGATAGCAATCGGATTTGCCAATTCAATAATGTGGGGAGCTATTTGGCCACTTGCAATTGCTGATCTGGGAAAATTTACCAAAACAGGAGCTTCATTATTGGTAATGGGAATAGTGGGTGGAGCGGTGCTTCCCCTAATTTTCGGATTTTTGTTAGACTTGTTTAAAACTACAGATGTATCAACAGTTGCAGATTATCAACATGCATACTGGATTTTTATTCCAGCCTATTTATTTATTCTTTATTTTGGAACATATGGTTATAAGATTCGTAAAAGGGATAAAGTTTTTGTAATAAAAAATTAAATGCACAATGTATTCAATCATGTTTGTGTCTAAATAATATTTCTTATGCGATTAATCATTCAACCTGATATTTCAGGTATTTCAACTTGGGTGGCAAACTATATTGCTACTAGAATTAATAAATTTTCTCCGAGTGTAAAACATCCTTTTGTGTTGGGTCTGCCAACCGGATCAACTCCTTTAGGAACATATAAAAAACTGATAGATTTATACAAAGCTGGGGAGGTTTCGTTTAAAAATGTGGTCACTTTCAATATGGACGAATATGTTGGTATTCCAAAAGAACATCCGCAAAGTTATCACAGCTTTATGTGGGATAACTTCTTTGCTCACATAGATATTCTTTCAGAAAATGTAAATATCTTAAATGGTAATGCTCCCGATTTTGAGTCTGAGTGTGAATCCTATGAAAATAAGATAAAAGCCGTAGGCGGGATTCAATTATTTTTAGGCGGAATTGGAGCCGACGGTCACATTGCATTCAATGAACCGGGTTCGTCATTGCAATCACACACCCGGATTAAAACCCTGACACAAGATACCATTATTGCCAATTCACGATTTTTTAATAACGATATTAATATTGTCCCTAAAAAAGCACTAACTGTAGGAGTTGGAACAGTGATGGATGCAAAAGAAGTACTTATTATTGTCAACGGACATAATAAAGCACAAGCTTTGCAACAAGCCGTTGAAGGTTCGGTTAATCATATGTGGACAATTACAGCTTTACAATTGCACCAAAGAGGGATAATTGTTTGTGATGAATCCGCAACAGTTGAATTAAAAGTCGGTACCTATCGCTATTTTAAAGAAATTGAAGGATTGTAAGAACATAATTTCCAATTATCAATTATCAATTCCCAATTTCTTATTCCCAATTAACCGATTAACAAATCAACTAAATTTCCACCATGCAATACAATTTAAGCTCAAAAATAACGTTGGAACGCACTCCGGAACGTTACTATAGATCAAACGACATGATCGAAACTCTGCGTCAGACACGATATGAGAAACTCCGAACTAATATATATGCTGATGCTAATGAAGGTGCTTTAGAAATTGCTGAGAAAGTTGCTACGCTAATCCATGAGAAAGAAAATCAGGGTGAACGTTGTGTTCTTGGCTTATCAGGAGGTTCTTCGCCACTCGGTATTTACGATGAATTGGTGAGAATGCACCGTGAGGAAGGTTTAAGTTTCGCCGATGTAATCGTTTTTAACGTATCGGAATTTTTTCCGGTCAATCAGGCAGAACAGCATTCCAATACGAAACTTCTACAAACTTATTTACTTGATAAAGTAAATTTTAAATCAGAAAATTTTCATACTCCGGATACAACTGTAAATCGCTCCAATGTGTACGATTTCTGTCGTAATTACGAGGAGTTGATTGAAAAATACGATGGATTGGATTTAGTTTTGGTAAGTGTGGGTTTGGTCGGAAACATTGCATATAATGAGTCTGGTTCACAAATAAGCACATTAACTCGCTTAATGCTTCTTGACAATGAATCTCAACGGGATCTGAAAAGATATTATAGTTCCATTTCCGAAGTACCATCAAGTGCTATAACCATGGGACTATCAACCTTGCTTAATGCAAAGCAAGTTATTTTGTTGGCATGGGGAGAATACAAATCAGCCATTCTCAAAGAGGTAATTGAAGGTAAAACAGATGACAGCGTTCCTGCTTCTTTCCTACAATTACATAAAAACGCTATAGCAGCCATTGATTTAAATGCAGCTCAACAACTGACCCGTATAAGTCATCCATGGTTGGTTGGTCCTTGTGAGTGGACAGATATGCTTATCCGTCGTGCTATCGTATGGCTTTGTAGCGAAACTGATAAACCAATTCTAAAACTGACTAATAAAGATTACAATCAGCACGGGTTAGATGAATTATTGGCACTTTATGGTTCGGCATATAATGTAAACATCAAAATTTTCAATGATTTACAACATACTATTACCGGTTGGCCCGGGGGGAAACCCAATGCAGATGATTCTGACAGACCTGAACGTGCCAAACCTTATCCAAAAAGTGTGTTGGTTTTCAGCCCTCACCCGGACGATGATGTGATTTCTATGGGGGGGACATTCCAACGTCTGGTAGATCAGAATCATGATGTGCACGTTGCCTATCAGACTTCAGGAAATATTGCAGTTGGTGATGAGGAGGTAATCCGTTATATCTCACTAATGCAAAATTTGGTTGACCGTTTTGATAAACAAAATGATAATATACGGGAGAAATATGCACAAATTCTTCATTTCCTTACTCAGGAAAAGCAGGCTGGTGATACAGACACGTCTGATGTGCTTTATATTAAAGCACAGATTCGTAGAGAAGAAGCTCGTTCGGCTTGTCGGTTTATAGGAGTAAGACCTGAAAATGTTCATTTCTTGGATCTCCCTTTTTACGAAACAGGTAAAGTTCAGAAAGGAAAATTAAAGGATGTTGATATTTTCAAAGTAATAACTTTGTTAGCTAAATTTCAGCCTCATCAGATTTTTGTGGCAGGCGATTTGGCCGACCCACACGGAACTCACAAAGTTTGTCTGGATGCTGCATTGGCAGCTATTCACGAACTTAAAGAAAATGAATGGATGAAGGAATGCCGTATTTGGATGTATCGTGGTGCTTGGGCAGAATGGGAAATTGATCACATTGAAATGGCGGTGCCTATTAGTCCCGAACAATTAAGACAGAAACGAAATGCCATCCTGAAACATCAATCACAAATGGAGAGTGCACCATTCTTAGGGAATGATGAACGATTATTTTGGCAACGTGCAGAAGAACGCAATCAGTCGACAGCAAATCTGTACAACAAATTGGGACTCGCCTCGTACGAAGCAATGGAGGCGTTTGTGGAATATAAAAAAGAAAACTAACAGTATTTATTATATCTGAATGAAATCAACAAAAGTAGAATATAATCCATTACTGGAAAACATTGAGCTCTCTAATGCCGCGATTTTTTTCGAACGTAATTATTCTTACGAATATGTAGATATGTTGAATTGGCCTGTGAAATTTCCATACAAACCTCAATGTAAATTTAAAATTGCTCGATCTACCAAGAGTCTTTTTATCTATTTTAACGTAACGGAATACAACATTCGGGCAAAATATAAAATTGATCATCAACCTGTATGGGAAGATAGTTGTGTGGAGTTTTTCTGTCAGTTGCCCGGTCAAAAATACTATTATAATTTTGAATTCAATTGTATCGGAACTTGTCTGGCAACTAGACGTTTAAGTAGAAATGAAGACATTGTCCCATTCAAGTCAGATGAAATGAATAGAATCAAGAGATTCACATCTTTCGATAGTAAACCATTTGAAGAAAAAAGTGGAAATTTCGAATGGAAGTTAATGGTTGAAATCCCATTTGAACTAATAAAATTTGAACCTGATTTCCATTCTAAGAATCTTAATGCAAATTTCTATAAATGTGGTGATGCCACTTCTGTTCCACATTACCTGAGTTGGAGTCATATTATAACAGAAAATCCAGATTTTCATAAGCCGGAATATTTTGGAAAATTAGTTTTTTAAGGTTAGTTTAATATTAATCATTCTTTAATTACATTATCTATTTGTTTTTATTAGTTTTTTAAGGTTGGAAAGAATGTTTGATTAATTTCAGACATTCTTTCTTTTTGAATTGATAATTTATTTTCTAAAAATAATACTGGAAATTACATCGAATGCCATTTTACAATTTACCATTAGATTGTCTGGAAATTTAATGCTATTGAATCAAACGATCAAATAAAAATATTGATTTTGTAAAATTCGAAGCATCGACTGATATCCAAATCGACTGGTCATCAATAAAATTGGATAATTATTAACCTCTTAACCCCTAACTCAAATTAGGTCGCAAGTATGGAGTTAAAAGTATTAATGTGCCAATAGTTGGTAGATTGCAAAATATTATTATTTGATAATTTGCAACACCCAGTAAAGAACGTAGAAAATCGACTTTGCACTTTTATATTCAAATATTGAAATAGAAAAACAACGAAGCATGGATTGTGCGGAAGCCACAAAAAAGACCTTGCACGCCATGAGGTACGAATGGTGGGGATTTTTGGCGGCTGGGGATTAACCTGCGGAGCTGCCCGTAATTATCTACAAGGTGAAACCTTAACACTAAATGTCTTTTTCTATTATTCTCGATCAAATTTGATATGTCACTATCCTCTTACTTTTACTAGCAAGTGTATGAGCAAATAAAGTAAACTGTAATTTTTTAAAAAAAAGAGTATTATGTTTTACAAGATTTTGTTTCTGAAACTTTTGGAGTGGATAATTATACTTTGTGGTGAAACGCATGACCTGGCGTTTTAATTTCAAACAGATGCAGGTGGAAAAATAGAGAGTAAATGGCGTGAGTGTAAAAGACTATTTTTAATAAAAAAGGGGTCAATGTAAATATCAGGTGGAGCTGCTGAATATAGTCAAACTTATTGATAATTAAAGGTTCAAAGAATTTTATTGAATCTTTTGATTATAGGCATTATAAACTAAGTTTATAAGAGGTTACAGATATAACATTCTTTTATTTATGCAGAATAATCTTCTTGCCTTATTTTTACTCCACCTGATATTTACATTGACCCGAAAAATACAATCCAGAATTCATGCTCTTTAAAAAGAACATGGGTACTCACTTGAGTATTGATGAAACATCATTATCTCAAGGAGAACTCTATACAATAGTTACCAACAAAGCTGCCAAAGGCAAAAAAGGTT
>JAQTOL010000246.1 GCA_028748945.1 Paludibacter sp. | reverse complement strand
ATCAATTTTTTCCACGTCCGAAATTTTACCCCCCCCCCTATCCGGTCGGCTATAAATAAAAAATATTTAATATTTTATTGTAATTTTTTATTATATTTGACAATGTATGGATAAAACCGTATCAATCAAACTCTCCCCTGACGATCATGAGAAATTCGCATTAGCCTGTAAAAAAACAGGTATCCGAAGGAATCATTTTGCTAAAATTGCAATACTTGAGAAGGTTGACGCCGTTAATGGGGAATCAATAAACAAACATGCAGCAGGTAAACAATGAAAATATTTGTGGTAGTAAAACAAGGTATCAATCCGCACGAAATTCTAATCTGCAATACTTTGGACGTCGCAAAAAAATACGCAGACGAAAAAGCTATAGATGACCGTGATGACTATCATAGTTATGATGTCTATGAGATTGAACCAGACAAATGGATGAACTTTGATAGAATCAAACGCCCTATCTATTCTGCAAGATCAACGAAAACGCCGGAATGGAAAGCAAAGTTAGAATCGAGCAAATAATGCCAGCCGGAAGAAAAAACTACCAGCTAATTTTCATGTTATGAACGGAGTGTAAATTGAATAATTCATTACCAGAAATCGAAATGGTCCCACTGGATTCAATCCATAAGAATCCGAAGAATCCCCGCATAATCAAGGATGAAAAGTTTAAGAAGCTGGTTCAATCGATCAAAGATTTTCCAGCAATGATGAAGATCCGGCCGATTGTAGTTGATGACACCGAAATGATACTCGGCGGAAACATGCGGTATGAGGGCTGCAAAGAACTGAAATGGAAGTTGATCCCGGTTATTCACGCAAAAGATCTCACCGAAGATCAGAAAAAAGAGTTCATCGTAAAAGATAATGTTCCGTTTGGTGAATTCGATTGGGCTGAACTGGCGAACGAGTGGGATAAAGATGAATTGATAGAGTGGGGATTCGATGAATACATGTTCGGTATAAAGATCGATGATACTGAAAGTGATGACAGTAAAGACAAAGAAGTAAAAGAAAAGAAGCTACATAAATGTCCAGCGTGCGGTAATGAATTTTCAGATTAAAAAATGTTTATTTTGCGAAACGTTTAAGCCGCTCGGGTTGTACCATTCCAATCCAGCTTCAAAAGATGGTTATTGGGGCTGGTGTAAAGAGTGCGAAAAACGATATGGATACTCTCAAAAGAAGCTTGAAATAAACGGGAAGTGTAATTACATCGTTTCTTTTTCGGGTGGCAAGGACTCTACCGCGATGCTTCTTAAACTCATTGAAGAGAAACGACGAATAGACGCTGTTGTTTATTTCGATTGCGGGTCTTTCGAATGGCCGCAGATGGCTGGGCATATCGAACGAATTGAAAAAGATACCGGGATAAAAATAATCAAGATCCATCCGTTCATGGATTTCTACGAGCAGGCAATCACGCTGTTGCCGGGGAATAAAAGTATTAACGGATGGCCCACGCCAATGCTTCGATGGTGTACAATGCAAAAAATTAATCTTATCAAACAGGCAATGCGACCATTCCGGCCATATGTTCAATACATCGGTTTTTCTTCTGACGAAAACGACAGGGTATTAAAAGCTTCAATTTCCGGAAACAATGTTAAGCGAGATCATTTCATGAATAATGAATTTCCGCTCGTTGAATGGGGAATGACCGAAGCAGATTGTTTAAAATACTGTTTTGAAAAAGGGTACGATTGGGGAGGGCTGTATAACTATTTCAGTCGGGTAAGTTGCTGGTGTTGTCCGCTTCAAAATCAAACCGACCTTGCAAAGCTATGTAAACATTTTCCTGATATGTGGAAACGGCTCAAGGCATGGGATCAAGCCATGCCGGAGCCGTATAAAAAAGATCCGACGATTTTTGAAAAAATTGAACAGCGTGTTTATTTTGCTGAAGCAGGGGGCCAACCTTGAGGAAAATATTTTTTCCTCATTTGAGTGACGGCCTGTTTCGTGACGCCGCACTCTTTTGCGATATCATTGATTCCCTTGCCCTGCTGAAGCGCAATCTCAAAGTGCTCTCGTGTAACTTTAGCCATGAAAAACCTCCTCTAAAAGAAATGAAAGAAGAAAAAGAAGTCACAAGAAAAATAAGAAAGAAAGAAAAAATCCCCGTAGAAAAAAGAAATTTCAACAATCTTTACCATCCTGCCGGGTTGAGCATAAAAATAAAAAAGCCCGCGTTTAATCAGACTTTCCCTTCCCCCCATCTCACCGGAAAGGGAAGAGCGCGATTAAACGCGGGCGAAATGTTCGTCGCGTTGCAGTAGGGTGAGATGTACTGTAAGAGATCAAACTGATTATAATATACGATAAACCAGTAAAAAAGTCAAATTTTAGTAGAAAAAAATGCCGACACCGAAACCGACCAGAATTAATATATGACCGCAGGACGAAAAATGAAACCGACACAATTCCACGTCTTAAACGGCACAGATCGTCCATGCCGACGTAACGAAGACGAACCGACGCCAGAAATAGACAGCGAGATACCACAGCCACCGATCCATCTGACAGACAACGCAAAAGATGAATGGATAAGAATGTCAAAGACGTTATACAACAACGGATTATTAACACAGCTCGACTATGCTGAATTTGAGATATACTGTCAAGCGTGGGGGGTGCTTAAGGAAGCTGAAGAACTAATGAAAAAATCATTGATATCAATAAAAGCTTCCGATGGAACAAGCATTAAAACCGGCCTTATAATGGTAACAAAAAACGGAAACGTTATGAATTCTCCGTTTTTAAACATAGCGAATACGGCAAGAAGGGATTGTCATAAATTTTTAAGCGAGTTCGGGATGACGCCATCGAGCAGGACAAAAACCAAAGGTGCCAACCCGAATAAAAATAAAAACAGGTTTTCAAATAATGCAAATATGAAGGTTTGTTGATGAAAGATTACGCATCCGTAGCCATAGAATACGCTAAAGCCGCCATTGCCGACAAGCATAATAAGCGGCACGGTCGATGGATACGATTAGCGGCGCAACGGTTTATAGATGACCTGAAAAGATCGAAATCGAAAGAATGCAACTTTAAGTTTGATGAATGGCATGGTAATAATGCCTGTGATTTTATTGAGAAACTTCCGCATGTAGAAGGCAAGTGGGATAGCCCGACTATCGTTCTCGTACCTGCTCAATGTTTTTTCATTGTTCAACTGTTCGGATTTCGCGATAGAAAAACTGGATACAGGAGGTTCACTTCAGCACTTTACGCAACCGCCAGGAAAAGCGGGAAAAGTTCTATCGCAGCCGCAATCCTTCTGTATTGCAAGTGTTGTGAAGATGAACCTGGGGCGCAAATTATCAGCGCAGCAACCACCTTCCCGCAGGCCGCAATAATATTTACCATAGCAAAAAAGATGGTCGAAAAAACACCTGATTTAATGGAAGCCTTCGGGCTTGCAGTATGGTCAAAGGCGATTACCAGATTTGAAACAGGAAGCAGCTTTAAGCCGATTCACGCAAAGGCAAGCACTCAAGACGGGCTTAACCCTTCCCACACCGCTCTTGATGAAATCCATGCCCACAAAACGGCAGACCTATTAAACGTGTTGACATCGGCAGCAGGGGCGCGGTCTAATCCGCTATGGCTTTACACTACAACAGAGGGATACACTTCTCCGGGACCGTGGGGGGAATTGCGGGATTTTGCTAAAAAGTTACTCCTTGGAGTTTTCGGAAACGACGCCGATCATTTCCTTGCCCTGTTCTGGGCTGTTGACGATGAAGATAAATCAGCCGGAATAAAAGCCGATGACGATTTCGATGAATCCGTATGGGTAAAGGCCAATCCACTTATTGAATCGAATCCCAATCTGCTTGCAGCAATACGGAAAGAGGCAATCGAAGCAAAGCAGATGCCGTCAAAGCTTGCCGAATTTAAAATAAAAAGACTCAACAGACAGGCGTCTACCGCGGGCGGGTGGATCGATCTTATTAAATGGCGGGCCTGTTCATCAGAGATCGATCTTGAATTTCTAAAAGATTATCCATGCTATGGCGGTCTCGATCTTGCAAGCACGATGGATTTAGCGGCGTTCAGGTTACTATGGGATGTGGAAGGAATGTATTATACTCACGGCTGGCGCTGGTGTCCTGAAGATGCAATCAAGTACCGTACCGAGCGAGGCACCGTTCCGTATGCTGCATGGGTAAATACCGGACTGATCAAGCGGACAGAAGGGAATGTAATTGATTACGAAGTAGTTGAAAACGATATAATAGAACTTAATTCGAGGTTTAAAATACAGAAAATAGCCTTTGATACGTGGAATGCGGCAGGGACGGCCAATAATTTGACCAAGAGCGGCATTGAAATGGTAGAATTTATCCAAGGCACGAAAAGCTTTCACCCGGCGATGAAGAAACTTGAGGAGCTATACGTATCTGGTAAGATAAAACACGGCGGCGATCCGGTGTTGAATTGGTGTGCGTCGAACATCGTCGCTCGCAGAGACGTAAATTTAAACATGGCACCTGACCGAAAGAAATCGGTAGACAAAATAGATGATATGGTTGCGCTGTTAATGGCGGTAGGTATAACTATTGTAAATCAAGATCCGGTAAAATCTGTTTATGAAGAAATGGAATATAACGATATTATAAACAGGATGGCACTTTAATAAGGAGGTGTTTTTATGGATGCAGCGACAGCGGTAGAAGCAATGAAAGCAATTGCTAATTTATTTGAGCAGAACATTATTAGTGTTGAAGAGGCAAGGCAGGCGCTAATGAATGTTTGTTTTTTTGAGTGGAGAACAATTCTCGATTGTGGGAGGAAATAACGCCGCGACCAATAGGCAGTAAAAACAGAACAGTTGCAAACATGGAGTTTATTTATAATGGCAAGCCTTATAAGTATGACCATGATTTTGGACCAACGTATCCGATGGATGCTGCTGAATTCATATTTGAAGAAGGTAATTATTCGTGCGATTGCAATAGAAGCGTGTTAATAAGAAGCAAGTATGGAAATGTTATTCCTGAATTAGATTGCGGAAATATAATTGAAATGAAAGATTTGCATGTAATACAAACAAAAAATATGTAATACGATGAAATGATAGGAAGGATGGCATTATAAAATGAAGATTAAATTTTTTTAAATTATTAACTATTGAACATTGTTTCACTATGTTTGAAATTCCCAATAAAATATTACACCGAATAGTTATAATGGTGTTAAAAAATAAGTGGGTCATTATATGGTATAGAGGAGATAAATTTTAAATGAGCAAACAACAGATCAAAAATATGAATGAACTTGCAGGAAATTTAAACGAATACACCGTTCCGAATGACGCAAGAGTGATTATTGTTGATGGAATAAGGGTGAGCAGAGAATTTTTTTCCATGCTAAACGATGATTACAATGAAGGGCGTGAATTTATATTAAAAAAATCTGCGCCAAAAAATAACGGACTTCCGA
>JAQTOL010000245.1 GCA_028748945.1 Paludibacter sp. | reverse complement strand
AATCAAAAATCCTTGTTTTCCAAATTCGATAGCATTATCGGTAGCAATATCCCAGCGGTTATTCATCAGATAAAAATCATTCGGATCGAGCACAAGTTTATAATTGCCTTTGTCTTTCGTTATTTCCGAGCGAATCAACAACTTTTTGTTCAATCCATCCACAGAAGACAGGTTGGCTGATATTTTATTACCGGCCATCTTTCCATCAAACAAGAAATTCGTTAAATTAATTTGTGAGTTGGAAATAGAAGAACTTGAAAGTTTATATTTTAATGCCGTCGAATCGGATTGTACATCCAATACCAGATTATTGATTTCAGTTGATCCATACACAATTTTATGCATGTTGGCAGTAAGTTTTAATTCACTTTTCCGGCTATCGAAACTCCCGGTAATAATTCCCGGATCAAATTCACTGAGTTCCGGTAAAAGAACTTCTGAAAGCAGCGGATGATTATGAAGTTGGATTTCAAAATTAAATCCGGTACTGTCACTTGTCATATTATCTGGTTTGGTATCCGAAAATGGGAAAAACCGGTTTGTAAATAAGGAAATAACCCCGGGAAGTGACGTTGGAGAGAGTGTTCCACTGTATTTTATTCCTATCAGCGCACTATTCAGATTCATTTCACTTTTTCGTGGTCGATTGATGGAAGCAACTAAAACCGAATCGAGAATGTATTTTTTCCTGTTATGGACGATTATCATTTTGCCGATACCAGCCTTTCCATTTAATTTATCTACTGTCCCACCCTTCAGATCGGCTTGAGCATTGAAACTAATCCGCAAATCATCTTTTGTGAAATTAAGCTTTTGAAGATCGACTCCCTGTACATTCAACCGGAATTTATAACGTTCCTTACCGGGAATGAAATTAACCATTCCATCAAAATCAAGTACGGCATTTTCATCGTTCAGGTTTATCTTTCCATCAAACTGTTGATTGGCTAAGGTACCATCCATTTTCAATTGATGGTAGGTATATTTATTCAGGAAAATCTTCGAAACTTCTGCTTTGACGTCGGCCTTCATTGTTTTTTTATCCAATCCCTTTCCGTCAATCCGGGCTGTTAAAGTTACGGGACCAAACATTTCCTTGTCGTTTAATAAACTACCTAAATCAAAATCTTTGATATTCAAAACGCTGTTGAAATTTTCGGCAGAATCAATGCGGGCGGAAACATTGGCATTCCCGAAACTACTGCTCATTCCCATTGCCGCCTTAAAAGATTTCAGTTTCCCTTTAAAAACAATCAACATAGCTATGTCTTCCGGTAGATTTATGCTATCGGGGATGGCTGGCCCAGCCATCATTTTAATATCCTGACTACCTGAAATAAACTTGAGTTTAGGAAAATCGTAACTGGCTGTTTGAGCTTCGGGTAATCCTTTGATATTGAAATCGGTTTCCAAAAGTGTTTTAATCCCCGTTTTGACAATCAGATTTTTTCCATTCAAATTATTTATACTACCGGTTATCTGACCCGACATAGTCGTAATATTGGTCTTATTTTTAAAGAATGCCTGTTCACTCAATTGAGGGCTGAAATATAGAATATCGGAATTTGTAAAACCTGCATTCCGAATATCAATATTTAAAACCAAATAAGGAAGCGAATCCTTTAATGACTTGAGGGAAGTGAACCTAATATTCATATCTCCTGCTAAAGAAGAGTTGGTAGTATTAGCAATAATATCTTTGGCAGTAATGGAATGATTATCCATACTGAAATCGGTTTGAAACCGTGTAATGGCAAAGTTGTTTTGATCAATCGCGTTGAATTTCTTCACAGTAACTTCCGTCTTATCCGAAGAATAATATAAATCTTTAGCTATCAGGTTTAAATGTCTGAATTTCAACCGATCCGAATCAAATGCTGTTGTTGCTTTCGATTTAGTTCCCACCAGGTAAGCTACAACGTTATTTTCTAAATTAATCTGTCTGACCTTGACATTCCAATCGTTTTCAGGTGTAACAGGAACTACAGGATTGGAAACAGGTATTGAGTCCGTCGCGCTTGTTTTATACTGAATAATACTTTCGGACAGATAGATTTTGTCTAAGTTCACCGATTCATTTTGTAAATCGACAGCACCAGTCTTTAATTCGAAGCGTTTGATCCTGGCTAAAACACTTTGTTTGTTTATAGAATCTCCAAAGTTTACAGTTGAATTATTGATTTGAATATTGTTGGCCAGTATTTTGGGTAAAACGGAGGTTGATTTTTTGGTTGATTTATCGGATGATTCGGTCATTTGTATATTTGCCACCAATTTCTCAACCAACAAATCGTCCAGGTTGTAGACTGAATTGGGAAGATCGAGTTTGTTTACACTTAGTTTGAGTTCTTCAAGCGAAGCCGATACATTCATTCCGGCAAATTCATCATCGTAGCGAAGCCGGATGTTTTTCAGTTTTACTTTATCAATTGTAAATGTCCAGGCAGAGGGAGTTTTTGTTTGAGTGGTATCTGCTTTGGTAGTATCGGCAAAGGCGGTCATCAGGAAATTGTAATTGAACAATGAATCCGTCTTTGTGCTGTACAGGTTCAGATTCAGATTTTCAAGGTCAATGGATTTGACATTTATCTTACTAAACAACAAATCGGTAAGGGCAATATTTACTTTCACACTGCCGGCATAAATCAGGGTATCTTTCTTTAAATCTTCCAGAAAAAGCCCTTCGATTACAACAGATTTTGGAAAGGATATGCTTACATGTTTTATCTCGACACTGGTATGTGTCTTATCGCTGACAAAGGTTGTTGCATAGTGTACGATTTTGTTTTGAACAGCCGGAATTTGAATTATCCCGGCAATAATGAGAAATAAAACCACAAAAATAAGCACCACCAGAGAGATAGCTTTCAATGTTTTCTTCATGAAAGGTAGAGCTTTATTCATATTGATTTTACAGATTACAAAGATAGGGAAAATGAAGAAATAACCGGAAGAATCCTAACCTACTGGTTAAGAAGCTGTATAAATTTTTAACACATTATTAAAATAACCAGATCAACATTACAACAATCATGCAATCTTTGGCGAAATTATGCTCCAACCCATAGGATTGGAGCATTGGTTTGACAATAAACCGGTAAAATTCCGATTCCCCCCACTAGCAGGAGGAGTGAAACAGGTATTCATCAGAAATTGTCATCCTTTTATTCGTAAAGTCTTAGTCGGTTCCTGAGTACAATCATTTCATCCTGCATTGCATTTATTTGTTCAAGTAGATGAGCGATAGATTCAATCCCTTCAAGGTTAATTTCCAACTCATAATAGAAACGAATAAACTTTTCCAACTGTTGAAGTTGTTCAATATAAATATAGCCAGCGTCATCAATCTTTGTAATTTCTATCAATCCGTTGCTTTGTAACGAACTGACAAATGAAATTTCAACGTTGTGTTTGGCACAGAACTCATCTACTGCTATTAAATTATCTGGTTGCATATTTTTTTCGCTTATATACTTACTTCAATTTACTATAAACTATTTACTATAAACTATTTACTATAAACTATTTCTTAGTTCTTCAAATAACGCTTTCTGTTTTTCAGTCAGCTTTGTTGGTATTTTGATTGAAAAGGTTACCTGTAAATCACCAAACTGTCCTTCATTCTTATAGACCGGAAATCCCTTGCCTTTCAAATTCACTTTCGTTCCATTTTGGGTTTCGGGCTTGATTTTCAGTTTTACTTTTCCATCCAGTGTATCGATAGTGATTTCCCCTCCCAATACGGCCGTGTATATATCTAAATCGACAGTAGTAAATAAATTATTTCCAAGTCGTTTAATATCAGAATGATTGGCTACGGAAAAAGTTATATATAAATCGCCGTTCGGGCCACCATTTATTCCGGGGCCACCATGTCCCTTAATTTTAATAATTTGTCCGTTTTCAACTCCTGCCGGAATCGTCATACGGATATTTTTCCCGTTAACAACTAAAGTTTGTTTGTGTGTTTTAAATGCATCAATCAAATCCAGATGAATTTCAGTTGTATAATCTTCGCCCCTGTATTTTGTCTGCCTGCCTCCGCTGCTTCCACCAAACATAGATTCAAAGAAATCGGAAAAATCACTTGCTGTTTGTCCTCCTGAAAAACCTCCTCCACCACGCGAACCGGAATATTGCGACTGTTGTTGTTTTTGCTTCTCAAATTCTTCTGCGTGCTGCCAGTCTTTTCCGTACCGATCGTATTTCTTTCGCTTTTCGGGATCACTCAATACTTCATTTGCTTCATTGATCTGCTGAAAATTTGTCTTTGCATCCTTATTGTTAGGATTTAAGTCGGGATGATATTTCCGGGCAAGCTTCCTGTATGCGTCTTTGACATCTTTAGGCGAGGCTGATTTATCCAGACCTAATATTTTATAGTAGTCAATAAAATCCATAATGAAATGTATAAATAAAGATTATGAAATAATTATCACATTCAATAAAACCGGATTAATCATCTCTTACAGTGCGTACTAAACTTATACCCGAAACAAAGAATATAAGTCCGAGAATGCAATAAACAATTACCTCCTTGACATCATGTGTCCCGCTATTTGAATTTGCAAACAGTACGGCAGCATAAATAAGACCGGCTATTCCAAGTACAGTAAGTATTGATCCGAAAATTCTTTTGATATTCATAATTCTAATTGTTAGTTATTACAACACACGTTTTTAGTTTGCTTTCCGGTATAAATTTATTGAGGAATCATGTGAAACTCCTTTTTATCAGTACCATCCATATAGTAATACCAAAATGAATTTTCTTCCAGTTTCATTATAAATAACGTTTTGGAAGCCTGATTAGTTAGGCCTGTAATCTGAATTTCTGCATCGTTGTTTTGAAATACCCAGGTTGCTGTTCCACCAAGAATTGCCCACTGATATGAATAATTACCATCTTTCGTAAATATTTCGGTATAATTGGCAACTAAAGAGGTGTAATCAACATCATTCAATTTATAATTATCCACTTTCCATACACGAGAAACACGATCCGTTTTGGATACCAACGTGATTCCGTTATTATCAGGATATTGACTACAACTTTGTGCCATAAAACCCATGAATGTCACCAACAAAACAACAACTAAACTTTTTCCTATTTTCATCTTTTCATTTTTTTATGTGATTAAATTATCACACTGCAAAGATGAGGAAATAGTTATCCGGTTCTGTTACACAATTTTTTAAAATAGTTACATAATTCACAGCATAAAAAATCACCCCATGCCCCTAAAGGGGATGTGAAGATAATCCCTAACCCCTATCCCGATAGCTTTCGTGGAGGGAAATGGATTAGTCTCGATAAATTTAATTATTTATTTATGATCACTAGTGTCCGGTTGTTGAGCCGGGATATGTTCTGAAATACTTTATTATAAGCCATTTCAGAGGTTTTAAAAATTTTTCGATTTGAATTTTTTCTTGAAATTTGCCCGAAATTAAAATTTTGG
>JAQTOL010000244.1 GCA_028748945.1 Paludibacter sp. | reverse complement strand
CACAACGGGAATTTTCCGGCTGTATGCTCAATCAATACGGCTACGAAACGTTCCATCGAACCAAACGGTGCACGGTGTATCATTACCGGACGATGTTTTTGATTGTCCTCACCTGTATATTCCAGTTCGAAACGGTCAGGCAGGTTATAATCCACCTGAATGGTTCCCAGCTGCCACTTGCGACCGATAGCATCGCGTACCATAAAGTCCAGTTTTGGTCCGTAGAAAGCAGCTTCGCCCAGTTCAACTTTGGCTTTTAATCCTTTTTCCTTACAAACTTCAACGATGGCGTTTTCCGCTTTTTCCCAATTTTCGTCGGTTCCAATGTATTTTTCCCTGTTGTTCGGATCGCGTAATGAAATCTGTGCTTCAAAGTTTTCAAATTCGAGGGCTTTGAAAATAATTGAGATAATTTCCATCACTTTCAAAAACTCTTCTTTCACCTGATCGGGACGACAGAAAATATGGGCATCATCCTGCGTAAAGCTGCGAACACGCGTCAATCCGTGTAACTCACCGCTTTGTTCATATCGATAAACAGTCCCGAACTCTGCTAAACGTAAGGGAAGATCTTTGTACGAACGTGGTTTAAACTTGTAAATTTCGCAGTGATGCGGGCAGTTCATGGGTTTCAATAAGTACTCTTCACCTTCTTCGGGCGTATGTATCGGTTGAAATGAATCCTTGCCGTATTTGGCATAGTGGCCAGAAGTAACATACAATTGTTTGTTTCCGATATGCGGAGTCATTACCTGTTGATAATCGAAACGACGTTGAATTTTCTTGAGGAAATCTTCCAGGCGTAAACGCAATGCCGTTCCGCGTGGTAACCACATAGGCAGACCTTTTCCAACCTTTTCGGAGAACATAAATAATTCCAGTTCTTTACCAATTTTACGGTGATCACGTTTTTTGGCTTCTTCCAGTAAAACCAGATACTCATCGAGCATTTTCTTTTTAGGAAAAGTGATACCGTAAATACGTGTCAGTTGTTTCCGTTTTTCGTCACCCCGCCAGTAAGCTCCGGCAACACTCAACAGCTTGATAGCTTTGATTTCGCCGGTGTTTGGCAGGTGTGGTCCCCGGCAGAGGTCGGTAAAGTTACCCTGCGAATATAATGTAATAGTTCCATCAGCCAAATCGGTGATCAATTCTACTTTGTACTCGTCGCCTTTTTCTTCGAATTTTTTAAGTGCATCGGCTTTGCTGATATCTGTCCGGACAATGGCTTCTTTCAATCTGGTTAATTCCACCATTTTAGCTTCTATGGTTGGCAAATCACCTTCTTTAATGACTGCGGTTCCCGGATCTACATCGTAGTAGAACCCGTTTTCAATCGCCGGTCCGATACCGAATTTAATTCCGGGATACAACTCCTGAAGGGCTTCGGCCATTAAGTGAGCGGATGAATGCCAGTAAGCATGTTTGGCTTCTTCATCGTCCCATTTATGCAATTTAATGGCTGCATCGGTTTCGATCGGGCGCGTGAGGTCCCATATTTGTTCGTTTACTGTGATGGCAAGCACCTCTTGTGCCAGTCGTGAGCTGATACTCTCAGCTAATTGAAGTCCGGTAATGCCTTTGGCAAATTCTCTTACCGAACCATCGGGAAATGTTACTTTAATCATGTTGTTTTGAACCTTACAAATGGTTTTTAAATTTTGAACGACAAAGATAAGAAAAAATGAAAAGTTTCCCGCAAATTTCGTCTATTCAATAAATTTTTTATTAAAAACATCAGCACAAACCAATTACAAAACCATTATTTTTGCGTCTTATTGTTGCAAACTGAATGATAATAACAATGCAAAAACGATTCTCGGGTGTGGTGGTTCCCATGATAACTCCACTGAATAAGGATTTTACAGTTGATGTAGAAGCTGTTGAACGCATCATTCGGTTATTTGACAAGTACGGTATTCATCCACTTGTACTCGGTACAACCGGTGAATCGAGCTCCATCAGTGCAACCGAAAGTTACCGGTTTGTCGAAGCCGCCGTTCGGTCAAAAGGTAAAAATCAATGTGTTTATGCGGGTTTAGTCGGCAATCAGGTACAGCAACTTATTGAACGTGGAAACAACTATATTCAGCTCGGTGCCGATTGTGTGGTTGCCACATTACCATCTTATTATATACTGACTTCTCAACAAATGACTGCCTTTTATACACAACTGGCAGACGATATTCAGGGACCGGTGATGATGTATAATATTAAAGCCACCACACAAATGACTATTCCGCTTGATGTTGTAGAACATTTATCACATCATCCCAATATATACGGTTTAAAAGATTCCGAACGCGATTTTGATCGAATGAAGTCCTGCATTGAAACTTACAAATACCGTGAAGATTTTTCCTATTTCTGTGGTTGGGGCGCGCAAAGTGCCGGAAGCCTGGAACTTGGTGCTGATGGTATTGTCCCGAGTACAGGCAATATTGTTCCCGAAATGTATGGGAAACTCAATTCAGCGGCATTGAATAAGGATTGGACTGAATGTATTAAATGGCAGGAACTGACCGATAAAGTAGCCGTTATTTATCAAAAAGACAGGACGTTGGGCGAATCGCTGGCAGCTTTAAAAATATTGATGAATTATAAAGAAATTTGTAGTACAATCCTGATGCCCCCTTTGACGGAAATTGGAAAAGAAGAAAACGAATTAATAATCAGTAGATTCAACGATTTAAAATTGTAATATACCTTAAGAATAATACGAATACTAAATAAAATCACCTTTATAACTCATGGCCAACATTCATTGGATTGACCTCGCAATCATCATTTTATCATTAGTTTTTACTGT
This sequence comes from Paludibacter sp., assembly GCA_028748945.1. Lineage (GTDB taxonomy): Bacteria > Bacteroidota > Bacteroidia > Bacteroidales > Paludibacteraceae > Paludibacter. The sequence continues at coordinate 2,681 of JAQTOL010000244.1, read as the reverse complement.
TGGATCCGGCTTCTATTTCGCACGCCGGCAAAAAAGCTCCGACCGTTATTTCGTTGGAAGTAAGAAAATCCCTGCCTGGGCAATCGGAGTTTCGATATTTGCCACATTAATCAGTAGTGTCACTTTTCTGGCTTATCCCGCCGCAGCCTACAAATCGAACTGGATCTTACTGGTTCAGGGTTTAATGGTGCCAATTGTTTTAATCGGCATTATCTGGGTAATTGTTCCGCTGTTCCGAAAGGTTATCCGCCTCAGTACATACGAATACTTCGAACATCGTTTTGGTGTTTTTGCCCGAATGTACAGCTCCGTTGCGTTTATCCTCACTCATTTTTCAAAAATGGGAACCGTGCTTTATTTATTAAGTTTGGCCCTGAGCAGTTTAACCGGAATGTCTGTTACGGCTTACATTGTGGTATTAACTATTGCAATTATTGTGGTAACGCTCTTTGGAGGAATCGAGGCAGTAATCTGGATGGATGTGATTCAGGGATTTATGCTGATTGGTGGTGGTTTGCTTTGTCTCGGTATTCTGCTATTCGGAGGAACCAGTGGTCCGGTGGTAATGCTGACAGATGCAATAACCATGAAAAAAATCAGTTTCGGTCCATATAATTTTAGTTTTGCCGAACTCACTTTCTGGGTTATGGTAGTTAACGGTATTTTTTATGCTTTGCAAAAATATACTACCGATCAAACCATTGTTCAACGTTATTTAACGGCAAAGACTGATAAAGATGCCAAAAAAGCTGCTTATATCGGTATTCTGACAAGTGTTCCGGTTTGGGGCATGTTTATGTTAATAGGTTCATTGCTTTATGTTTTTTATCACAATGGTTCAGCCACTTTACCGGCAGGAATGACTGCAGATCAGGTTTTTCCTTATTTTATAGGAACAAGATTACCGGTTGGTGTTGTGGGTTTGGTACTTTCAGGTTTGATAGCAGCTGCTATTTCAACGCTCGATTCGGATATTAACTGTCTGGCTGCCGTTGGCGTTGCGGATTTTTATCAACGGATAAAACCAGATTGTACCGATAAACAACGTCTGAGAATGGGGAAAACACTGGTTTTTGTAGCTGGTATTGCCATGATGGGCGTTGCCCTTTTGTACGAAGCCTGGAATGGCGAAGGTGTTTTGGGTGTTGTTTTTGAACTATATGCCATTTTCTCAGCCGGTCTCGTTGGAATTTTCCTGTTGGGATTGTTATCACGTAGAGCAAACTGGCAGGGATTGTATATCGGAATTGCCGTTTGCGTGTTATTTACGGCTTATGCGGTGCTGACAACTACCAAAATAAATGATAACCTGTTGCTTGACCTGGGAAGATTCAATTTTCCACAACACAAATATATGTTGGGAGTTTACAGCCATTTGATTGTATTAGTTGTCGGTTATGTGGCCAGCTTATTCTTTAAATCCGAACCGGTCGATGAACATTTGACCATTTACGGGTATTTGCACGATAGACATCAGGAAACAGAGGTAAAAACTCAGGATTAATAAAACAATATGTTTTTATTATCTTTGAATTTTTATTATTAAAATGAACCGAAGGTCAACGACCTGAGGAAGTAAATTCTAATTTATTAAAATGGATCTCATTATATTACAACAACCCGGAAAAATAGTTATCGGTGAAAATTGCATTCATCAACTGGCTGAAGATAATTTAATTACATTATCGGGTAAAATTTTATTTTTAGTTGCTACACCTTTATTGAATACCATTCAACCGATTTGTGATGGTATCTCATTATCGGGGAAGAGAGTCGTTATAATAGAATATGATTTTGCCGGCGAACCTACTTTCAATCAGTTTGAAAGTTTGTTGAATAAATCGGAATACTTTCAACCGGATTGTATTGTAGGAGTGGGAGGGGGCAGTGTGCTGGATTGTGCCAAACTACTTGCAGCCATGACCGGAAACGAACAGCAATATTCTGATGTGATCGGAGTCGGACTTTTAAGGAAACGAATGAAAAAGCTCATTTGTATTTCCACAACTTCCGGAACCGGGAGTGAAGTTTCACCCATTGCTATTCTGCTAAACGAAGAAACTCAAGCAAAAAGCGGGATAGTAAGTCCTGCTTTATTAGCCGATGCGGCCTATATTGATCCTGCATTAACCATTGGTTTACCACCTAAAATTACAGCCGAAACCGGAATGGATGCTTTGTGTCATTGTATTGAAGCTTATACCAATAAATTTGCACATCCCACAGTTGATACTTATGCTTTGAAAGGTATTAAGCTTATTGCTGAAAATTTGGAAAAAGCATATTCTGATGGTGGTGATATGGAAGCACGTTCAGCTTTATCATTGGGTTCAATGTATGGTGGTTTGTGCCTGGGACCTGTAAATACACATGGTGTTCATTGTTTGTCCTATGGGTTGGGAGGAAAATATCATATTTCGCACGGACTTGCAAATGCCATTTTATTGCCCGGAGTACTTCGTTTTAATTTGGATGCTTCTCCCGATAGACATGCTGAAGTCGCAATAGCCATGGGAATAAAAAGAAGAGAAAATGATACCGAAACAGCTTTGGCAGGTATTGAGTTTATTGAACATTTATCCGGAAAATGTGGCATACCGGGCAGTTTATCTGTTTTGGGAATTACTGAAAATGACTTGCCCGGATTAGCAGATATTGCCATGAATGTAACACGTCTATTA
>JAQTOL010000243.1 GCA_028748945.1 Paludibacter sp. | reverse complement strand
TAGAAAAAACGCAACAATCACACGCATGAGAACACATATACAAAAAGTCTATACTGTACTAAAAACAGCTTTCAACAAATGGTTTGAAAAAGATCCTTTTCACGAGAGTGCAGTAATTGCCTATTATGCAATTTTTGCCTTACCGGGTTTACTGGTTATTATTATGACTCTTGCCGGTTACTTTTTTGGACATGAAGCTGTGAATAATCAGGTGGCAGCCCAGTTTAATTCTACTATGGGAACCGAGACAGCAAAACAAATTCAGGACATAATTATTCAGGCCAGCCGGTTGAGGAATTCCGTACTGGCCACAATTATTGGAATCATTACCATTTTAATCGGTGCAACAGGAGTATTTGTCGAATTTCAGAAAAGTCTGAATACTATTTGGGAAGTGAAACTGGATACAACGAAATCCGGCATTTGGCAGGTCATCAGAATCCGGCTTTTTTCATTTGGATTAATAATTTCAATCGCGTTTCTACTTATTGTATCGCTGTTGATTTCAACGCTAATTGCAGCATTCGGAAGTTGGTTAAGCAGTCATTTTTCGGATTCGTTTTTATTGATTCTAACAATGCTTAATTATGGCCTGTCATTTTCTATTATGGCTGTTTTGTTCGCCCTAATGTTTAAGATTTTGCCTGATGCAAAAATTAAATGGAAACATGTATGGATCGGCTCTTTTGTCACAGCATTTCTGTTTGAAGTCGGGAAATTAGTACTTGGTTTATATTTTGGAAATGCAAACCCGGGAACAGGTTACGGTGCGGCCGGATCTATCATTCTTATTATGCTCTGGGTTTCATACTCTTCAATGATTGTATTTTACGGAGCTGAATTTACACATGCTTATGCCAATATGTTTCCCGGAAAAGTGGCACCAACAGAAATTGCAAAAGTACAGATTCCGGTTAAACAACCGGCGAAGTAAACTGAATATGAATTATCTGATACGTCTTTCTGTAACGTCATCTTTACTCCTGAAAGGAATTTTATAATCTGTCATGATTTAATAAACAAATTTCCAGTCATTCGAAAAATGAATTGATTAAAATCAATCTCATAACGAATTAAAACCTGCATTTATTTGTATGAATTATGTAAGTCATTTCCAGAATTATGTAACAACTTTCGTACTCAGACTAACTACTTTTACATCGAACAATTACACAATCAATTTTAAAAACATTTAAAAATGAAAAAAACTATTTTTATTGCATTGTTAGCGATATTTTCGTTAAGTGCAGCACCTGCATTTGCAGCTACAAGTTCAACCGATGCAACCGAAGCGACTACCGAAGCAACGACTAAACTGTCAGCAGAAGAAATAAGTAACTACCGGGCACGTGTTGAAGAAATCCGTGAAATGGATAAATCGGACATGTCGGCAAGCGAAAAAAGTGAACTGAAGAGTGAACTGAAAGACATTAAAGCAACTATGCACCGCGATGGAACTTTCATTTATATTGGTGGAAGTACACTTGTGATTATTATCATTTTGTTGCTTATCCTTTAATCATTTATTTCAAAATAATTTTAGATTTATAATAACGGATAGGATGAATGGACTATTTGACAATACTGATCATTAGGATTCATCAATCCCAACTTATATTTATAAAGTTATCAAGATAAAACAGAATCCTGTATTTTTTACAGGATTCTATTTTCTACATCAGAATTACTGAAACAGCTCTCCAAAACAAATTAAATCGCCCTATATGAAAACTTATATTAAAGTACTGTCATTATTATTCGTCATGTTGATGGTTTCCTGTACCAGCCTTAGAACAGTCTCGGCTCAACAAGAAGCCATTAGTTTTCAGGTTTTTTATGATGAGTTAAGTCCCTATGGTCAATGGGTCGATTTTCAACGTTTCGGTTATGTCTGGATTCCGGATGTAAGTGCAGATTTTGCACCCTATTATACCGATGGATACTGGGTTATGACCAATTATGGTTGGACCTGGTCTTCTGATTACAATTGGGGTTGGGCAGCATTTCATTATGGCCGATGGGATTTTGATGATTCATACGGCTGGTTTTGGGTTCCGGGAAATGAATGGGGACCATCCTGGGTTATCTGGAGACAATCCGAAGGCTATTATGGTTGGACTCCCATGAGACCGGGAATGGATGTAAATATAAGTTTCAGTAATGGATACAGTGATATTGACCGTTGGAATTTTGTTCCGGACAGAGATTTCGGTCGACCTGACATGGATCAGTATTATGTGGACAAAACTATAAATAAGGTGATAATTATCAACTCAACTGTTATTAATAATACTTATATCGATAATAGCCGACATATTACCTATATTTCAGGTCCACGCAGGGATGAAGTACAACGATCAACCGGTAGAAACATTACGAATGTTACCATCAGGAGTAATAATAAACCCGGACAAAGGCTTACAAAAACTGATTTACGAATATACAGACCTGAAATACGTAAAAATAACGGAACGACCCGGACTGCTACTCCAACCAGAGTAACAAACATAAGGGATGTAAAACCAACAAAAGACAAAATTTTATCCAATCCCGGAAACAGTAGAAGAACTACGGATCAAAACAATAACGGGGATGGTAGGTTGCCGATTCAACAAAAAGAAGTCATTATACAGCCGCAACAAGCGCCGGAACGTAGAACAGATAATCAACAGCAACCGGTTTTACGACAGAATCCGGTAGAACGTAGACAACCAGTTCAACAACAGAATCCGGTGGAACGTCAACAACCGGTTCAACGTCAGCAACCGGTACAACAACAGAATACGGTAGAACGTCAACAACCGGTACAACAACAACAACAACAACAACAACCGGTTCAACGTGTACAGGAAAATAAGCAACCGGTCCGTCAGACAGTAGATCCTAAACAACAAGAACAACAACCGATCAATCGTCCGCAAGAAAAGCAACAACCGGCACGACAGGTGGCTGTACCAAAACAACAGGAACAACAACCGGCCCGTCAGGTAAAGACAGAAAACAGTCAGCAAAAAGCAACTCCATCACAAAAAGAGGAAAGGAAACAAACAAATGACAAAAAGGAGTCTAATTCTAAAAAAGATAGGGGTAATTCAGGTAACAGAAGATAGGTTGTTAGATACATATATTTTATAAGTCCGAAGGACTCTCATAAATAACCACGGTAGCAACACGTGGTTATTTAATTAAATCCTTTCAGTATTCTAAATCTTATTATCTCTTGGCTAATAATAGGTTTTGCTTTTATTGAACTCACGCTAATTAAGATACTATTACCGGTCAACTATGCAAAAATTTTTGTTACCACTTGTTTTGATGATAATCGGGATATTTCCGAATGTTTATTCACGCACCTATTTTCAGCAAAAAGTAAATTACAGCATAGATGTAACGCTCAATGATGTAACTCATGAACTGACCGCTTTCGAGCAACTGGAATATACCAACAATTCCACGGACACGCTGCAATTTATCTACTTTCATCTTTGGCCCAATGCCTATTCGGAGAATCGGACCGGTCTGGCAAAACAACTATTCACGACAAAAGGAAAAGAACGTTTGTTTAATGACCCTGTGTTGAGAGGTAACATGGATTCATTGAACTTTAAAGTCGATCATCAATCCGTTCAATGGCACTTGCTGCCCAATCAACCGGATATTTGCCAACTGATATTGAATCAGCCACTTTATCCCGGTAAAACCATTCATATCTCCACTCCTTTTCATGTCAAAATTCCAAAAGGAGTTACTTCCCGGTTGGGTCATATCGGTCAGTCCTATCAGATTTCGCAATGGTATCCCAAGCCGGCTGTTTATGACAATACCGGCTGGCATCAAATGCCTTATCTCGATCAGGGCGAGTTCTATTCCGAATTCGGAAGTTTTGATGTACGCATTACACTGCCCGAAAATTATATCGTTGGAGCAACCGGTGAATTACAAAACAAACAGGAACTTGAATGGCTTGATTCGCTGGCTGCAGATACAAGCTGGGTAAAAAACGCCAAATATGGACGGGTAAACTTCCCGGTTTCCTCAACCCGAACTAAAACATTGCGATATACCCAGAAGAATATTCATGACTTTGCCTGGTTTGCCGATAAACGGTTTCATGTATTGAAAAGCCATGTCATTCTTCCCCGTTCGGGCAAGAAAGTAACCACCTGGTTGATGTTTACCAATCAGCAGTCGGCACTCTGGAAAGAGGCCATTCCCTATATCAATCACGCGATACTTGATTTTTCCGAATGGATAGGTGATTATCCTTACAGCAGTTTCACAGCTGTACAAAGTGCTTTAAATGCCGGTCTTGGAATGGAATATCCTACCATTACTGTAATCGGACTCACAAAAGATGCTTATTCCCTGAATAAAGTAATTGCACACGAAGCTTGCCACAACTGGTTTTACGGAGCGCTGGGTTCCAACGAACGCCGGTTCCCGTTTATGGATGAAGGCATGACAACTTCGTATGAAATACGTTATCTTGCTAAACGATATCCCGATAAAAAGCTATGGGAAGATTACTTTCCCAAACTGAAACAGGCCCGGTTCTTTCATATGGATAAAATACCGATGGAAAGAAAGATGGAACTCGAATGGCTCTCAATGGCTCGTGTCAACCTTGAACAACCCGTAAATATGACATCCACCGATTACAATGCCCTGAATTATACGCTTATTCCTTACAACAAAGCGGCTATCAGTTTCACATACCTGCGGGCTTATCTCGGCGATTCATTGTACGATGCCATCCTGCACGATTATTATCGTCAGTGGAAATTTAAGCATCCGCAACCCGGAGATCTTCGCCGGGTATTTGAATCGGATGCCGGTAAAAACTTAAACTGGTTTTTTGATGATTTGTTGGGTACAACGAAACGACTCGATTATAAAATGGTTTCCTTCAAAAACCAAGGTCTGCTTATACGGAACGTGGGTGAATTGATTTCACCGGTACTTATAGCAGGAATGAAAGGTGATTCCGTTTGTTTTGAAAAATGGGTGGATGGTTTTAAAGGAGAAAAATGGATAGACGTTCCGGCAGATAATTTTAGCGGTTTTCAGATTGATCCGAAGCATGTGATGCCCGAACTTTACAGGTTGAACAATAATATCCGTACAAGCGGCATTTTTCCGAAAGCGAGTCCGGTTCAACCACAGCTTTTATTCGGCCTGGAAGATACCGAAAAGCATTCACTTATGTTTATTCCGGCAATCAACTGGAATCATGAAAACGGCTTTATGCTTGGAATGGCCCTGCATAATGGTTTTATCATACCCAAACCCTTGGAATATCTTATTATGCCTTTCTACACGTTTAACACATCGCGGTTAGCCGGTTATGCCAAAATATCGTATGCTGTAACACCGTACAATAATTTTATCCGGTTGGCAAAAATTACGCTCGAAGGAACCCGGTTTGGTGCTCCCGGCAATCAGGATTATCAAAAAATACAGACAGGCGTTGACATTCATTTCAGACCCACTGAAATGACC
>JAQTOL010000242.1 GCA_028748945.1 Paludibacter sp. | reverse complement strand
GGCGACCGCGATCATGCCATACAAAATATCGTAACATCCGCTTTCAGTAATGCGGGACAGAAATGTTCGGCCTGTTCGCTCTTGCTGCTCGAAAAAGAAGTATATAACGATCCTGATTTCAAGACAAAACTGACGGATGCTGTAAAAAGTATTCAAACGGGTGGAGTCTGGAATGGAGGTAATATTGTCGGACCCATGATCACATCTGAAAACGACAAATTACTGCATGCTGTTAATAATCTTGAGGAAGGTGAATGGTGGCTGGTGAAACCGGAGTTCGTAGATGAAAAACATTTCATCCTCAAACCAAGTGTAAAATGGGGTGTCAAGCCTGAAAGTTACACTTTTAAAAACGAATTATTTGCACCGCTTTTGGGTGTCGTTTGTATTGACAATCTTGAACAGGGCATTCAATACGTAAACGGTGGAGAATATGGTTTAACATCCGGTTTACAAAGTCTGGACGAAAATGAGCAGGCTATCTGGAAAAACAGCATCGAAGCCGGAAACTTATATATTAATCGGGGTATCACGGGTGCCATTGTCAATCGCCAGCCTTTTGGCGGCATGAAACGTTCAGCCTTTGGTGGTGGTATAAAAGCCGGTGGAAGGAATTATGTTTCTTGTTTTGTCAATATCACTGAAAATCCAAAATTGGAGAACGCAGTTTCGGAGAGCAATCTGTTTAAATCTTTTTCCACGGTCCTGAATGCATCAGTAAACAAGCGTTTTAAAATAGCAGTAAACAGTTATGTTGAAAACTGGGAGAATGAATTTTCACAGGAACGGGATATCCATCATTTGATAGGTGAACAAAATACTTTCCGCTATTTGCCTTTGAAAAATATGGCTCTACGCGTTCAGTCCAAAGATGATTTGTGTGAAATTTATATGATACTGGCTGTAGCCAATATTGTAAAAACGCCTGTTACACTAAGCATTAGTGACGACGATTTCAAACTGGAAGTGTTGAGAAACTCGGTGAATAAAGAAAGTTCAATTATTGTTCAGTCCGAACAGGAATTTCTAAATGATATGAATAAATACGAGCGAATTCGAACTTGTAACAATAATCTTTCTGAAGCTTTCATCCGTAGAGCTGCCGTTTTAGGTAAATATGTAGCTTCGGCAAAGCCACTGGTTGAAGGTCGGGTTGAACTGCTTCATTATGTCAAAGAACAAAGTATCGCCTTTGAATATCACCGGTATGGTAGTATTACCGATGATATGAATGATATGTAATATAAAATTTCACATTTGAGATTGTGTGAAAATAATTAGAATAGCATGAAACATGTATTAATCACCGGAAGCACCCGTGGTATAGGATTTGGGCTTGCTCAACGATTTATTGAGGCTAATTTGAAAGTGACTATTAATGGGACATCTCAATCAGGAGTTCAGATTGCATTAAATAAACTAAAGGATATCTATCCGACAGTAGTTTTACAAGGTTTTTCATGTAATGTAAGCAATTTTGAAGAAGTGGAATTACTTTGGGAAAATGCAATTAAAGATTTCGGTCCGATTGATATTTGGATAAATAATGCCGGTATTGATCAGGCCCGGAAATATATCTGGGAAATGAATGCATCTGAAATAAGTCAAATTATCAACATCAATATTGCCGGGGTTATCAATGGTAGTTCAATTGCCTTTAGGAAAATGAATTCTCTGGATGGAGGACAAATTTTCAATATGGAAGGTTTTGGAAGTGATGGTATGTTAATGAAGAAGATGACATTGTACGGAACCACAAAAAGGGGCGTGCGCTATTTTACACATTCTCTGGCTAAAGAAGCTACTCAGACAAAAGTCTTAGTCGGTTCATTAAGTCCCGGAATGGTATTAACCGACATTCTTCTAAATTCATTAAAGTCCAATCCTGATGAAGCAGAAAGTAATAAGCGTATTTTCAATATTCTAGCCGACAAGGTTGATACGGTTACTCCCTTTCTATGCAGAAAGATGCTTGCAAACACGAAAAACAATACCCATATCGCTTGGCTTACTAAAGGCAAAGTGATGGGACGCTTTATTCGTTCGGTTTTTATTAAGCGTAAAATACTTTAGGAAATAGAAGTAAGTTAGTTTACTCCATATTTTAAGGGGTGTCCAATAATTGGGCACCCCTTATTGTTTATCATGTAAAAACAGTCTACTATTTTAATTAACTGACAGTTGAACTTGTTTTAAACCCCTCTAGTTTCACTCCCAATCATATTTAAACTTTAGTTGTCATAAGTTTATGCAAAAAAAAGTCGAAAATCAACTTTCTCAGTTTTTTTCCGATTAAAGTAAAAATTATTTTACAATATTGATTGTCATATATATTTTGTTGATTGTCATATATATTAAAGTAAAATGTAGCAAATTTTACGAATTGGATATTATCCTGAAATTTATTATAGTATTACATTAATAATATTTTTTTTGCGCTTCTAACTCAAATTTTTCAAGACACAAGCAATTTCGAAAAAACACTATTCTACTAATTTACTACAACTTAGGTATTAACACCTTGAAATAATAACGAATAACCAAAAAATAAATTTAATGTATATTTGCATTTTTAACACTTATATCCTTATAATTCAAAAAACTAATACTAATTTTGTTGGACATTTATCTAAATGAACAAAACTTACAAATTTTACGTTCAAACATTAATTAAACAAAAATCTATTTATTTTCAATTAATTTCCTCCTTTAACAAAATAATTATAAACCTATAAAAATCGATACACATGGTTACCTTTAAAAAAATGAGAATTTATATAATTCTAGTTTTAGTTTTTGGAGTAGCTTTTTCAAGTTGCACAACAGATGAATATGATTTATCCAAAGGTCTGAATACTGACATGACGATCGGGGGTGATTCATTAACCATTCCAATTGGAAAAACTGATTCAATTTTTTTAGGAAAATTGATAAGCGGTCAAAACCTCAGCATTCTTAAAAAATCGGCAGACAGCACTTATTCAATATCAATGGGTGACTCTCTTCATGTTGCATTGGATGCTATCAGCCCCGTTTCATTTTCAATAGCCGATATAACCATTCCGAAGATTAGCACGAGTTTTAGCTCGGTAACTTTTCCATCATTTCAATTTAATCCGATTACTTTAAGTTCGGATTTACCAATTCCGGATCTGACAATAGCAAACAAAACTGTCAGTTCCATTCATACTGATTTTGATATTGCGAATACATTAACCATTCCTGTAAATCCCGGACCCGTAAGTTTTAATACAGGTAATTTAAGCTATAGCAGCGGAGTTAAACATATCGCTCAAAACATGGATTTGACTGGTTTGCCATCCGTTCTTAAAAGTATTAATGAAATCCAGTTTACAAGTAGTAGTGTTACTTTGACTTTCAATAAAACAAAAATTAATTCTATTGGTTTTGACCAACAAACAGATAAAATCACAAGTTTTAATATAACTTTTCCACCAAGTGTAACTTTAACTTCTGCAAATGGAACAGGAACAGCCATCTCAAGTGATGGTCATAGTTTTACTATAACAAATGCACAATTAAGCCCGACAAGTGGAATTTATACAGCCAGTTTTGTTATTCAGAAATTAGTCCCTCCAGCTATTGCTAACAGTGAACTTCATTACTCGAGTGATGTAACATATAGTATTGATTATACATTTAATGGTACTATTAATGATATTTCAACAAAAAATTATACTTATCCTAAAGAGCTTGACCTGGGCATTAATGTTAAATTGGATGCAGATCCAACCATTGGCAACATGTCAATTTCAACAAATACATTTGATGTTGCGGTAAATAGTGGTAAAAATCTGATAAATAAAGCTGTAGCAAATATACCTGATGCCATTTCAAAAGTAACATCATTGACTTTTGTAAACGGTGCTGAACTTGCGTTAGATATATCTGATCCGAATGTAAGCCCATTTCAGTTTTCAAGTGGCAATTGTTTAATACAATTACCCCGTTCTATTGTATTTAAATCATATCCTAATTTAAATACAACAACTAACATATTAACAATATCTTATACTAATTTATTTGGAAGCAAAACAATTGGTATTTCTGGCATTACACTTGATAAAACGGTTACAGGAAATTCAATAAATATTGCTGATAGTTTAAAATACAGCATAGATAATTTAAAAATTGGTGATGCTACGTCCGATTTGTTTACACTTCAGGGTATTCAAGGTAAAAAATTAAATATTACAGCCAATATTAATAATCTGAATATTCAAGATGCCAATATTGAAACAAACAGTATATCACTTCCTATTCCAAATCAGACAACCAATATAGATATTAATCAATCTATTTCCACTGATGTAACGAAAATTTATTCTGTTGCGCTAAAAACTCCAACAACACTTACCTTTGGAATTAATATCAGCAACTTACCAACAAATATCGATTCAATTTTCTTCGATAACTATACGATTACACTACCAAGTATGTTGAAATTTAAAACCGGAGATGTTAACAGTAATAATCAGGTTATTTTAAATCGTGGATTTAAAGTGAGTCAGGGATTCACAAAGACATTGACATTGGAAGGATTTGATTTTGGAACTAATGGTATTGCTCTTACAAATGGAGTTTTCACTTTGCATGAAGGAGTTAGCATGTCAGGTGGGGCACATATTAAAGGAACAAATCTGAAATCAAGTGATATCGGTTCTGTAGATGTTCAACCAACTATTGCTATTGGAACTATGGCTATATCTGTAATTCAGGGTAAAATTGCTCCGGTTATTAAACCAATTTCTGAGCCGATCAAGTTGGATCTTCCGGCTATGCTGAAAGATTCAGGCAATAATCTGGACAGTAAGAACCCGATAATTACACTTCAAATTGGGAACACAATGGGAATTCCAATTGACCTTGCTTTAAATCTGATACCAAAAAGTAATGGTGTTGCAATTCCAAATAGTACGATTTCTACTACCTTGCACATAGCTGCTGCTACGGTTTTGGGTCAATCAACCTGGAGTAAATACCGATTATGTGCAATAGCAACTGGAATTTCAGACGATTACAATGAGATTACAATCGCAAATTTGCCAAATCTCTTAAAGACAGTACCGGATAGTATTGAAATAAATGCAGTACCTACTATTACTGGTGACAGACAAATTGTAGATTTATATTCACCAAAGAATCAGCTGGATATAAAATACAATGTTACTATTCCATTAGATTTTGGAGCTGATTTCAAGATTCAGTTTAATGACACTATTTCCGGTTTACAAAGTTCATTAAAAAGTATTTTAGATCTAACGCGTGATTTTAGTATTCAGGCTATCGTAAAAAGTACGATTCCTATGAATCTTAATTTTGGTTTGACACCTTTAGACACCAATGGTCAGGTAATTACCGGTGTAGAAATTGCTGCTGACACTATCAAATATGATAATACAACACCAATCAACTTTGGATTAAAAGAAACTGTTCCGGGAGCATTGGATAATCTGGATAAATTCATAATTAAAATTGGTGCAAATAAAAATGTCGGATTAGCATT
>JAQTOL010000241.1 GCA_028748945.1 Paludibacter sp. | reverse complement strand
GGCTTATCTGACTGGTGCAAATACCAGCCATTCGTCTTACAGATCGTTAGCTTTTATGGTCCGTGGTCACTATGCATACAAATCGAGGTACATCATTGATGGAACCTTCCGCAGAGATGGTAGTACGAAATTTGGAGCCGGGAATAAATTCGGGAATTTCCCGGGTGTATCCTTGAAATGGATCGCATCGGATGAACCGTTTATGAAAAGTACAAAAAAGTGGTTAAGCACGTTGGCTTTCCGTCCGGCATGGGGAGTCAGCGGGAACCAACCCGGATCCGAATACCTTCATTTTAGTCGCTATGGAACGTATGGATCTTACCTTGATGTAACAGCTGTAAAACCGACTTCGCTTCAGTTGACAAATCTGAAATGGGAAAATACAACCTCCTATAATTATGGTCTCGACCTGGGATTGTTTGATGATAAATACGTTTTCGATATCAACCTGTATAGCAAACACACCAAAGACCTGCTCTTCCCTAAAGTGAATATTTCGAATATCTCCGGATTTTCTCAGCTTTCTTACATTAACGGTGGCTCAATGGACAATCAGGGTTGGGAGGTGAACTTTTATGCCAACCGCTTTGTAAAAACGAAGGATTTTAGTATCGATTTCAGATTTAATTTGTCGAATTATAAAAACACCTTGATCGATTTAAATCAAACATTATTAGATAGCTACAATAGCGACTATGATTATAAGAACGGATCATATTTAACAAGGGTTCAGAAAGGAAACTCCTTCGGTTCTATCTATGGATTCCGCTACAAAGGAGTATATCAATATGATAAATATATTGCCGGAAGTCAGGAAAATGCACCGGTTGCACATGATGCCGGTGGAAAGGTAATTACCCAACAGGATGGAACTCCACGGGCCATGTGGTTCAATTATTATGGGAAAAATGGTGGAGCACCCTATAAATTCAGAGGTGGAGATGCAATCTATGAGGACATTAACCACGATGGAAGTATCGATGAACTCGATATCGTTTATTTAGGGAACAGTAATCCGAAACTAAATGGTGGTTTTGGTCCAACCTTCAGGTATAAAAACCTATCGTGCAACATGTTTTTTAATTTCAGATACGGAAATAAAATTATTAATGCAGCACGCATGAATGCCGAAAATATGTATTACGATAATAATCAAAGTACTGCTGTGAACTGGCGTTGGAGAAAAGACGGTGATATAACCCAAATGCCCCGGGCTTTACATCAATATGGCTTTAACTGGCTTGGTAGTGACCGATATGTTGAAGATGGTTCCTTTTTACGTTTTAAATACCTGACTTTTAATTATTCGGTACCATCTAAATTACTTAAAAAATATAGTATCGATAAATTAAGTCTTTATTTTACCTTGAACAATCTGTATGTGTGGTCTAAATATACCGGTGTTGATCCGGAAGTTGGTTACGGAGCATTAACATCGAATGCAGGATTAGCTGTTGACGGTTCTAATACACCACGTTCAAAGGATTTTACACTAGGAATATCAGTAGGATTATAATAAGAAAACAACATGATAAAAAGAAATATTTATATAATAGGTCTGTCAGTTCTATTGCTAATAGGTATAACCGGCTGTTCACAATGGTTGGATTTAAAACCTGAAAGTGAAATCATTCTGGATGATTTTTGGCAATCACAATCAGATGTCGAATCTGTACTGGCTGCTTGCTACAGAGGACTTACAGAAGATGCCGTAATCAGCAGAATGATCGTTTGGGGTGAATTGCGGTCCGACAACATGATAACTGGTAATGGATTCCCCAATGCCAGATACGATATGCAAAAAATTCTGGATGGCGATTTGGTACCTTCAAATGCTTATGCTTCGTGGAGTTCCTTCTACTCTGTAATTAACGATTGTAATACACTCTTGTTATATGCCCCAAAGGTTGTCGACAGGGATAATAATTTTACTCTGACTGACTTGCATCAGGTGCAGGCAGAAGCAATGACTCTGCGCGCATTGTGTTACTTCTATCTGGTTCGGACTTACAAAGAAGTTCCATTGGTAGAAGAAGCAAGTATAAATGATATTCAAAATTACAGTTTGCCAAAATCTCCCGAAGATACTATAATTAATCACATAATAAGGGATTTATTGTATGCTCAAAAATATGCAAAAACCGATTTTGGTATAACTGCCTATAATAAAGGGAAAATAACTCTCGATGCCGTCAATACAATTCTTGCAGATGTATACCTCTGGAATCAACAGTACGAAAAATGTGTGGAAACGGCTAATCTGGTACTTGCTGATAAAAACCTGAAACTCGAACAAGCCAAATATGCGTATAGCCATGTCTTTTATTTCGGGAATTCAACTGAAAGCATTTTTGAACTGCAATTCAACGAGAATGTTCAAAAAAATAATACAGTGATCAGTATGTACGGATCGAATGCAAATCCGATTGGTGAAGTAAGCTTTCCCACAACTCTGGCCTACGATCAGGTTGGAACGGAAGTTGGAGCCTTTAGTCCCTTCGATTATAAAGTCTCATCATCGGTTATTGAAAGTGCTAATGATATAAGGGCTAAAGACTCATATGCACTGTATGGAGGAAAGTATTTTATATTCAAATATGCCGGTATTAATCGTTCAGAAACCTTAACCGGAGCAAGCATGTATTTCTATCGTTCCGGTACACCAAACTGGATTGTGTACAGGCTATCGGATCTCATGCTGATGAAAGCGGAAGCTCTGGTTGAACTTGATGGAGAAGCTAATATGAAAGATGCTCTTTCATTGGTCAATAAAACATATTTAAGATCGAATGAGGGTCAGGACTCCCTGTCAATTAAGAATTATACTACGAAATTCGAAATGGAAAAATTAGTTTTGCGCGAACGGCAAAGAGAGTTGTTATTTGAAGGGAAACGTTGGTTTGACCTGGAAAGAATAGCCCGAAGAGAAAACTCAACTTCGACTTTAAACGATTATGTTGAACATAAATCTTCCGGAAATACCGTTTCACTTGGGGCACCGGTTTTAGATGCCATGTATATGCCTATACCAACTTCGGAACTGGAAGCAAATCCTAATTTAAAACAAAATCCTTATTACGAGGAAACGAGTAGTTCATCAAACAGATAACAGATTAAAAATATTATACAAATGAATATATTTTTTTCAAAAGTTGCTTTCGCCAGGCAGCTAAAATTCGGATTTATTCTGATAATTATAGCATCAGGAGCGATTACAGCTTGTAATTCAGACGATGTGGGAGGTAATCTGTATACCTTTACTGATCAAATGATGGGAGAGTACCTTAAAAGTAATCCTGCCGAATTCTCGGAATTTTCCACCTTACTTGACACAACCGGTGTTGTCGGACTTTTGGACGCATATGGTAAATATACCTGTTTTGCTCCAACCAATGAAGCAATGAGGAAATTTTATTTGAGTAAGGGAAAAAAATCATTAGCCGATTTTACACTTGACTCATTGAAAATAATTGCATATGACCATATCATTAATGGAAGTGTAATCATGTATTCCAAATTTGTTGATGGGCGTCTTCCGGAACTATCAATGAGTGACAGGTATATATCTATCAATTTTTCAGATACAGGTGCTGTTTTTGTAAACAAAACCTCTGAAATCCTGAAAAAAGATATGGTTGTGCATAATGGTGTAATACATGAAATAAATGAAGTTCTGAATCCAACAAGATTTGGAATTGTAGATGCTATATCAGCTGATTCAACTTTTACGTTATTCTATAACGCCCTGGTTAAAACAGGACTAGCCGATTCACTCCTAAAAGACAGGGATGAAACCTACAATGCAGCACTCTATCAGGATTTGGTGACTGTGCCCCTTGATGCAGCGCAATGGTACTATCAGGAAGTTCCAAGCGCTAGAAAATACGGTTATACTTTGTTGATGGAAAGTGATGATACTTATAAGGCTAATGGTATTACCAATTTGCAAAGTTTAAAAGACTATGCAGCATCTGTATATAATCTGGTCTATCCGGAAGATGCCAATATAACCGACATAACAAACCGCCATAATAGTTTAAACAGGTTTATTGCCTATCACATTATTAATAAGCAATTAAGCTATTCAAAGTTTATTGATGCGTACGACACAGATCACATGATTAAAAATCGTGATATGTATGAGTATTTAGAACCCATGTGCCCGAATACCTTAATCGAAATTAAAAAAGAAAGGTTGACCAGCAGAACAAATCTGATTAATTATTTACCTGAAACCGGAAAAGTGATTCAGATCGTAAAAGCAAATTCGGATAAAGATGCGACAAACGGGGTTTATCACGAAATTGATGGAATATTGGCCTATAGCAAAGATGTTGATAATGAATTATCAAGCAAACGTTTACGCTTCGACGCAGCAAGTTTTTTCCCTGAGTTAACCAACAACAATATGCGTGGCAGGGGAACCACTTTACCTAATTTGCAATTCCGTTTGCCCAGAGGTTACATTGATAGAATTTCAAGTTCCGAACAAACTGTTGTCAGCTATTTGACTCCATATTATAAATATCAGGATTATGAAGGTGATGAAATTTTCTTAGGTGCCACAACCGGGAAATTATTTGATTTCTCCATCGTTACTCCTCCTGTTCCGGCCGGCACCTACGAAGTGAGATTTGGATACCTGACAAATGATAAGCGTGGTGTTACTCAACTTTATTTTGATAATGTTCCGGCGGGTGTTCCACTTAATCTGAACACAAGAGCGACAGATCCCTCAATTGGCTACGAGACTCCTCACTCTGTACCGGCTGATTATGATGGATACGAAAATGATAAGATGATGCGAAACAGAGGTTACATGAAAGGACCTGCTTGCTTTAAAGTGCCTACTGAAGGTTGGTCCTATGGTGAAAATGCCCGTTTTAGTAATCAACTTTTGAGAAAAATTATGGGTACTTACACTTTTACAACAGCAGGGAATCACGTGCTTACGGCAAAAGGTTTAAGTGGCGGTGAATTCATGTTCGATTATCTCGAATTTGTACCGACAAGTGCTCTCGAAAACGAGGATATCTATTAATAAGGTTTATTGTTTTTAGCTTTAAAATATTTATATTATGAAATTAAAATATCTAAGAATTCCTTTCATTATGATGCTGCTAATCACAGTATTTGTAGTTTCCTGCAAAGATGAATGGGATAATCATTTTTACACAATCGCAGCCAATAAAAGCGAATTGAATTTGTATCAATATATTCAATCACGAAGTGAATTGAGCAAATTCTCAGAAATGTTGAAAGTCACAGGTTATGATTCAATACTAAGCCAGTCAAATACCTATACGGTTTGGGCTCCAAACAACACAGCGCTGGAAGGAGTAGATATTCATAATATGGATTTAGTTACAAAAATTGTACAAACTCATATCACACGGTTTTCCTATACGACTGCCGGTTTAAGTTCTTTGAGTATTCTCATGTTGAATAATAAATTTATACCTTTTGCTCAGAGTGGTAGCGGCTTTACGTTTGGAGGAAAAACTATTTTAGAACCAAATCTGGCCACTGCAAATGGGATTGT
>JAQTOL010000240.1 GCA_028748945.1 Paludibacter sp. | reverse complement strand
CCCGTCGGCAACGACGTAAAATCCAAGTTCACCATTTGCCCCTTCTACGGCTTTATAAATTTCTTTTGCAGGAACATCAATTTCTCCCATTACCATTTTAAATGACTGATTAAGGGTTCCATTTTGCTGTATACATCTTCTTTCGGTGGCATAAAAAATGCAGGAACTTCGGTATTGAATTTTCCTTCCGGTAAATTATCCAGTGCATTAGTTACTAATTTAATACTTTCCCACAATTCAGTCTGGCGTACACAAAAACGATCGTATGTGTCACCGTTTTGTCCGATTGGTACACTAAAATCAAAATCGTTGTATGACGAATACGGTTCCTGAACTCGTACATCATAATCAACTCCGGCAGCACGCAAACAAGGTCCCGAAAAACCATAGTTCAAGGCACGATCCGCTGAAATAGCGCCAACATTTATTGTTCTATCCATGAAGATACGGTTACGCATCAACAGATTTTCAAATTCATGCAGTACTTTAGGCAGCTCTTTCATCAAATCCCTGATTTTTTGTATGGCTATGGGTGAAAAATCTCTGTCGAACCCTCCTACTACACCTAAGTTGGTCGTGAGTCTTGCTCCGCAAAGTTCCTCGTATATTTCGTAAATTTTTTCCCTTTCCTCAAATAGATATACAAAGCCGGTTAAAGCTCCACTATCTACACCAATGACGCTGTTACAAATCAGATGATCGGAAATACGAGCCAGTTCCATGACAATAATACGCATATAATCAATGCGCTTATTGGTTTCTACGCCTAATAATTTTTCAACTGCCAAATGCCAGCCGATATTATTCAGGGGCGAAGAACAGTAGTTCAGCCGGTCGGTCAAAGTAGTGATTTGATAGTAAGGACGACGTTCGGCAATTTTCTCAAACGCCCGGTGTATATACCCGATTGTTTGCTCAGCACTAACTATCGTTTCGCCATTCATAGTCAGTACATTCTGAAAAATACCATGAGTGGCAGGGTGAGTCGGTCCCAGGTTTAACGTACTGTAAACCTTTTCATCCTCTTTAGTTAAATCTAAATGATGTTCCGAATTTATGGTTTTCATTATCTATAATCTCTTTTTTGATTTTAGACAAAGTATGCTTTGTCTCCACTGTCAACTATAAACTGTCGACTATAATCTTAATATCTATCTTCCAAAAAAACGGTCGTCCTTATCACTTCGGGTGGCATCTTCCAGCGGGTATTCTTTACGCATTGGATAATAATCCATATATTCAACGTTCAGAATACGTATCAGATTTGGGTGTCCTACGAAATCAATTCCGTAAAAATCAAATGTTTCACGCTCCATCCAGTTGGCTCCGGAGAAAACAGAAACAAGACTTTCAACCTGTGGATTTTCTTTTGTGACGAAAGTTTTTAACCGGATGCGTTTATTAGCCACCAAATTATGAAGGTGGTAAATTACACCTAATTCCTTATCCTCTTCAGGATAATGAATACCGCATAAATCGGTCAGGAAGATAAAATTATGTTGTTCTTTCAGAAAAGTAATCATCTCTTTGACAGCTTCCACGGCAATGGTTATTGTGAAAATATCCGCCGTTTCGTCCACTGACAAAATACTGTTTTCAAATTTATTTTTAAGTTCCTGAAGTAATATACTATATTCCATTTGCTTATTTGTCTATTTTAATGCCGTAACTTTCGAGCATCTCTTTGTACTCGGGACTGTAACGACGACGTAAAGGCTCATTTCCGACCAGTTCCTGAATTTTCATAAAGCCATTAATAATTTGCTCCGGACGAGGCGGACAACCGGGTACATAGACATCTACCGGCACTACTTTGTCAATGCCCTGTAAAACGCTGTAGGTGTCGAAAACACCACCACTCGAAGCACAGGCTCCTACTGCAATCACCCAACGGGGTTCAGCCATTTGTTCGTAAACTTGTTGTACCACCGGTGCCATTTTCTTGGCAATCGTTCCCATGACCATCAGTAAATCTGCCTGGCGGGGTGAAAAACTGAGTCGCTCCGCACCAAACCGACCTAAATCATAATGTGCGCCCATGGTTGCCATAAATTCAATACCACAACATGAAGTGGCGAATGGTAACGGCCATAATGAATTTTTACGGGCCAGTCCAACCGCTTTATCTAATGTAGTTGCAAAGAAACCCGGAGCACTATAGCCTTCGGGAGCTTCAACTACTGTATATTTATCTTTTTCATTCATAATAATCTTTTTTTACAACTAAGTACCCACTATTGACTGCTTACCAATTTACTCCTGTTCCTTATTCCAATCGAATGCACCTTTTTTATAAATATAAAAGAACCCAAAAATAAAAATACCCATAAAGAGCAACATATTTAAAAATGCACTCCAATCGGCATCTTTGAAATTGACGGCCCAGGGATAAAAAAAGATAACTTCTACATCAAAAAGAACGAAAAGAATGGCAATTAAGAAATATTTAATGGAGAATGGAAAACGTGCGTTTCCTTGAATATCAATTCCACATTCAAAATTTTCTTCTTTCTTTAATGTACGGACCCTTTTTCGGGTACTAATTATCAGGTGAGTAACCACCATTACAATTACAACGAATGAAATGGCGACAAAAAATTGTATTAGGACCGGTTCGTAATCAGAGGCAATATATATTTTTTCCATTTATAAAATCAGGTTGAAAATTAAAGAAAAATTTCCGTAATTATTAGTGAGCGTAAAATTAACTGAAAATCAGATTGAATTAATATCCCTTATTACACAGATATTTAAACATTATAATTAAATAATAATTTCTTTATTCAATACTTCAAATTACGAAATTCTGCCTTAGAACAAAGCTAAACGTAATAAAGTTCATGAAAAACACATAAAGAAAAAGGCTTTGATCAAAAATAACTTTGGTTTGCATTTATCTATTATTTTTTATCACTTAAAATATTCAGACAACAATTTATTTGAATTTAAATATTCAAATTATGGAGAATTATGGAGAATTTCTGAAACAACTTAATCAGAAATTCTCATTTGAATCTTTAAGTACGTAAAATCAGCTAAATGCGCCAATGGCATCCAAAATAATTTTGAACAGGAAGAAGAGTGAAATTACATAGAGAGTAATCGAAACTTCTTTGAATTTTCCGGTCATCATTTTGATAAGCGTAAAACTCAGAATACCAAAGATTATACCCTGCACAATACTATAGGTAAGCGGCATAAAAATAATAGTAAGGAATGCCGGGAAACCCTGACTAATATCATTAAAGTTGATATTCGTTACTGACGACATCATAAACAATCCGATAATAATCAATGCCGGAGCAGTTGCCGAAGCCGGAACCATTAAAAAGATTGGTGCTAAAAACAGGGCCAAAGCAAACATGACTGCAGTACTTACTGAAGTTAAACCCGTACGACCTCCGGCAGCCACACCGGCAGCACTTTCAATATAGGCAGTGTTCGGGCTTGTACCTAAAATTGCACCCGACATTGTACCTAATGCATCAGCCATCAGTGCTTTTTGAATTTGAGGAAAATCACCATTTTTATCAGCAATACCAGTTTTGGATATAACACCAATCAGGGTTCCAACCGAATCGAACAGATTGACCAGAAGAAAAGTAAATACGACAATTAACATATCGAAAGTAAAAACGTGTGTCCATTCAAACCGGAAAAATATAGGGGCAATTGATGGTGGCAACGAGATTAAACTCCCTTGAGGAACTGTTACATCGCCTAAGAAGAAGGCAAAAACGGTTGAAACCAACATTCCGATTAGTATTGCACCATGAACATTTTTTACAAGCAAAACGGCAATTACTATTAATCCAAGAAAAGCAACCCAAACTGAATGGTTGGCCATATTACCCAAACTGACTAATGTATTGGGGTTTGAAACGACAATCCCGGCGCTTTTTAATCCAATAAGTGTAATAAAAAGTCCAATCCCAACCGGTATTGCATCTTTTAAACCCTTGGGTATGTTTTTTATTATTAATTCACGCACATTAAATAATGTCAGAATCATAAAAATTACTCCCTCGATAATTACAGCAGTAAGTGCAAATTGCCAGGTATAACCCATTGTCAGCACAACAGTAAAAGCAAAAAAGCTATTCAAACCCATACCGGGTGCCTGTGCAATTGGTACATTAGCTAATAATGCCATTAAAAGCGTACCAACAATGGCAGCTAAAGCAGTCGTTGTAAACAACGCCGATTTGTCCATACCGGTCTCACCTAAAATGATTGGATTAACTACCAGGATATAGGACATGGTAAGAAAAGTAATGATACCAGCCATTATCTCACGTCTCGGATTTGTGTTGTTTTGCTTTAGTTTAAAGAATTTTTCTAACATAAATAGTTGATTAAGTGTAACCGTTTTTTTGTTTTGTTAAATATATTTGAAAATTTAATTCCGGACAAAATTAATGAAATCATAGCTAATAAAAAAACAGGACAGGAACTCTTTGATAATGTTTATCGCCAAATTCCTGTTCTGTTTTACTTTAAATTGAAAATATCTTATTCGTCAATCGAGGTTATTTCTACCAACAATTCATCTTTCATAACCGATTGACCGGTCTGAACTTTGATTTTACGAATAACTCCGTTGCAATTGGCACAGATTTCATTTTGCATTTTCATTGCTTCAAGACTCAAAATCGGTTCTCCTTCGTTCACCAAGTCTCCTTCAGAAAGGAAAAGGTCCACAATTTTACCCGGCATTGGTGAATATATATTATTCTCATTCAGTTGCTTATCCGGGTTATTAATCATTCCACGACGTATGTATGAAAAAATGGATTCCAGACTATAACGATATTCAACTCCATTGACTTTAATAACAGCTTTATTCTGATCCCGTGAAACCAACTCACAATGAAATTTTTTACCATTCCAGTCAAATGTATAATGAAAATCCTCCTGTTCCAAGAAATCTATATCCTTTTCTTCGCCATCAATAACCGGCTTTGAATCTTTTGGAATATAAATTTTAAAACGTTTCCCGTTTTCCCTTACAGCAATAAACAATCGCGAAGCATCGCGTCTATAGTTATATTTAGTTCCCATTTTTTTAATTTACAATTTAATCATTTACAATTTACCAGTTGATAAAAATAATTTCAAGGATATAGATTTGCTGTAAAATCAATAGTTTAATCTTTTGTTTAATACCCAAACATTTAGTAAATCATTTTTATAGCTTGGAGTATCCGACGAGAGTTGCAGGTATTCAGAAGCATACATAATGGTTGCAGCCAAAGCTCCCATCATTTCATCTTCATCATTTTCCAACATTTCAGGGGTAAAAACCGAGTCTACCCAACGGGTTGTATAAGTCGCCGAAACAAATTCAGGATGTTTCAAAACAGTCCTGCAAAAGGGAACGGTAGTTTTTAAACCAATCAGACTGAATTCATACAAAGCATCAAGCGTTTTTTCAATCACATCTGCACGATCTTTCCATGTACAATAATTTTTGCAATCATCGAATCGAAATAAGGTGTTACAACCGAACCGCTTTGTACACCGGTTTCAATACGGATATAATCCTTCATGGGGAAATGAATTT
>JAQTOL010000239.1 GCA_028748945.1 Paludibacter sp. | reverse complement strand
ACAGGGGAGAGCACTGTAAGGGAGATATTGCTCACTAAACAAGTTTTGAAAAATAAACATGTTTCTGATAAGTGGTTAAATGTAATAAGTTAACTATCGGGGAGGGTTTAAAAAAAAATATAAGAAAGCCCTTCCCGGCGGACATGTCCTTAAGTTGGAAAATAAAATTAAAAAGATAAGAAAAAGGATTTAAATTATAAGAAACAGGATTAAAAATATAAGAAACCCCTTCCCCTCCTGCGTCGGGGACTCCCCTTTACAGGGGAGAGCACTGTAAGGGAGATATTGCTCACTAAACAAGTTTTGAAAAATAAACATGTTTCTGATAAGTGGTTAAATGTAATAAGTTAACTATCGGGGAGGGTTTAAAAAAAAATATAAGAAATCCCTTCCCCGGCGGACATTTCCTTAAGTTGGGAAATAAGATTAAAAATATAAGAAACAGGATTAAAAATATAAGAAACAGGATTAAAAATATAAGAAACAGGATTAAAAATATAAGAAACAGGATTAAAAATATAAGAAACCCCTTCCCCTCCTGCGTCGGGGACTCCCCTTTTCAGGGGAGAGCACTGTAAGGGAGATATTGCTTATTAAACAAGTTTTGAAAAATAAACAAGTTTTGATAAGTGGTTAAAAGTAATAAGGTAGCTATCGGGAGGGTTTAAATAAAAATATAAGAAACCTTTTCCCCTCCTGCGTCGGGGACTCCCCTTTTCCCGATAGCTATCGGGAGGGGAGAGCACTGTAAGGGAGAAATTGCTGATTAAATGATAATCTATTTTGCATTGAGATTAATAAAGTAAATTATATGTACTAAACTACCTGTTTCCCGGCTGTCCCCTTTATAAGGGGACGAGCGAAGCGGAGGGGTTTCTTATATTTCTTATATTTTTTATATTTTTATATTCAAGTTTCAGACACAAAACTATCATGAATAATCAACTAAATTCACTCCCCGAAATGAAACCTTTTCGGAGAAAGCTGCGAAAGCATATGACGCCGGCTGAAGTGGCGTTATGGTTGATGATTAAAGACCGGCAGTTAGATGGAGAGCGTTTTCTCCGGCAGTTTAGTATCGGTCATTACATAGTGGATTTTTATTGTCACAAACACAAGTTGTCCATTGAATTAGATGGTGCGGGACACTTTACGGAAGAAGGAAAAGCTTATGATGCAAAGCGAACGGAATTCCTGAATTCAGTGGGAATTCATGTTTTGCGTTTCGAGAATTTTGAGGTTTTTCAATATCCTATGCGGACATTGGATGAGATACGGAAGTATTTGAAATAAACACAAGAAACTCATAATCCTGTTTTTTATTTACTTTTTTGTAAACCTATTTAAGGACTGGACACAGGATTAAAAATAGATGAAACCCTTTCACCTTCGGAGACTCCCCAGAGTCCCGAATAGCTGTCGGGAGGGAAGAGCACTGTAAAAGTGAGATTGTACGAAAAAGAATAATTGCCGGTAAATTCCAAATAAGCTTTGTTTGCTCCCGATAGATAGGAGAGAGGGGTAAAGGATTAAAGGTTTTAAACGTATAAATGAAATACCTTCTCCCGATAGAATTCGGGAGTAAACGGGGGTCAGAAGAAAATAAATATTAGTCATGCTATCTAAAAATCATATTATGAGATCATTATTTACTTTATTATTGATATTTGTTATTCCTTTCACTTTATTTGCTCAGATACCTTCGGATATGGATAGTATTAAACTGGAGATGCAAAACAGAATTGAAAAAAGCACAGGCAAACTATTTTCTTCATTTCAGGCAGAGGCAGTAGATGGAGTATCCTATTCACAATCAAATTTAATTGGAAAAATAACCCTCATTAATTTTTGGTTTGAGTTGTGTGCTCCTTGTGTTGCAGAATTAGATGCACTTAATAAGCTCTATAATACTTTTAAAGCCAATCCGAAATTTCAATTTATTTCATTTTCAGTTGATGCTCCCGAATTGGCAAGGGAGAGTATAAAAAGATATAACTTACTCTATCCTGTCATCAGTATTAGTCATGAAGAATGTTATCGTCTGAATTGTAATTTAGGATTTCCAACCACTATTATTGTCGACGAAAGGGGAAATATAGTTGTTATAAAACACGGTGGACATATTGAAAAACAAGCTGTAGAAGAAGATATTGATAAAATAGCACGGATTATTCAGGAAAATCTTAATAAATAATATCAACCAGGTCCCGCCCCGGCGGACATGTTCTTAAGTTGGGAAATAAAATTAAAAAGATAAGAAAAAGGATTAAAAAGATAAGAAAAAGGATTAAAAATATAAGAAACAGGATTAAAAATATAAGAAACCCCTTCCCCTCCTGCGTCGGGGACTCCCCTTTTCCCGATAGCTATCGGGAGGGGAGAGCACTGTAAAGGAGAAATTGCTGTTTAAACAAGTTTTGAAAAATATACAAGTTTCTGATAAGTGGTTAAAAGTAATAAGTTAGCTATCGGGAGGGTTTAAAAAAAAATAAGAAACCCCTTCCCCTCCTGCGTCGGGGACTTCCCTTATCCCGATAGCTATCGGGAGAGGAGAGCACAGTAAAGGAGAACTTTTATTCCTGTCTTTTCAATTGTTGAAAACAATAAACCCCTCGATGCAAACGAAGGGAAGAATGGATTGAAAAGATTCGTCTAACGTGGCGAAAGATTAAATGAAAATGAATTTATTTATTTAAAAAATTGCAATATGTCTAAATTACAAAATATCAGATTGAAAAATAAAATGGGAATATCTAAAAGAGAAATTAAGCTGGTAGTTTTAATGATTATGTTCATTTATATGCTTAACTCTTGTGCTTCAATGTCAACCTTGCAAACAGCCCGCGTTACCGAAAAAGGTCAATATGCTTATGTGTTTGGAGGTGGAGTTGTCGAATCGAGAATTCCATATGGGACTACTGATACACTTAAATTGACTATACCATTTGTCGAAATAGGAATCAGATATGGTATTTTTGATAAAATGGATGTTGGAGCTAAAATTTCTATTATCGGAACTGCTACAGCAGATGTGAAATATCAGTTTATTGGTGACAGTAAATCAAAATTTGCAGGGAGTATTGGTTTAGGTGTGGGTTACATGAATATGAATTCAAATGTATCTAATACTATTCTTCAATCAAATTTTGTTGATGCAATGTTACCGGTTTATTTTTCCTACCATCCTATAAATTGGATAGCTTTATATTGTAGTCCCAAATATGTTTTAAGGACTATTATATCGCAAAATTATAACGATAACACCGTAAGTTATGGTCATTCAAATTGGTACGGAGCATCCGGAGGTATAAGAATCGGCAAGCGAATAGCTTTTTTGGCGGAATACACTTTATTTGAAAATAATCAAATATCAGAACCATTTTCACAAATCACCTGTGGAATTAGTTATGGTTTTTATTGAAGATTAAACTTCACTACCCTTTTCTCCTCCTCTTTTGTTCCCCCCGACAGAATTCGGGACTATCCCGGAGAGGAGTAAATACTAAAGTGTTTGAAACGATATAAAAAACAACTTCCCCGCGCTAAAGTGGGATTTAGGATCAATTTTAAACTATTAAAAATAAAATCATATGAAAAGTCTTATTGCTAAAGCATTCATTTTGCTGACATGTGCAACCATGTTGAGTTGTAACTCAAAAAAACAAAGTATCGACAACAATGCCGATAAAACATTCTCAAATTTCGAGGGAGTTTTTTTAGATGCTTATTGGAAGCAACATCCCTCTGCAGCCATAGCTGTAGGATATGGTCATTATTACGAAGATCTTGTAATACCTGACAGCACATCTTTTGCAGGCAATATTGCTTTTTCAAATCAATGGCTCGATTCACTGAATAAAATAAATATAAATCAACTTGACGTCAACAATCAGATTAGTTTTAAAATTATCAAAAATCAATTGGAAAGTGACATTTGGTATACTTCCGTTTTTAAACAACAGGAATGGGATGCTTCCATTTATAATATTGCCTCCGATTGCGATAATATTATCAGCCAACCTTATGCTCCGTTGAATGAAAAACTGCTTATTCTCACAAAACACATTGAGCATGCGGATGAATATTATCGTGCAGCGTTCAAAATGTTGCATAAACCGACAAAGGAACATATTGCAATGGCCATCGGGCAAAATCTGGGTGGATTGTCTGTTTTTGGAAAAGCGTTGACCGATTCTATCCATGCATCGAAACTAACCGAAGCAGAAAAAAAACAGTTGCAATTGAATATTGACAAAACCGTGAAAGCAATTAACGGCTATGTGGATGCATTAAAAGCATTAACAACGACAAAAGGTGTTGAATATCGTGATTTCAGAATCGGGAAAAAACTTTTCTCAGAAAAATTCGGCTATGATTTGGTTACCGATTTCACTCCTGAGCAACTATATAAAAACGCGATTTCCGACAAAAAACTTTATACGGAAAAAATGTACCGGATTGCCGGCAGCATTTGGGATAAATATTACCAGGGCCAACCCCAACCGAAAGACAGTATGCAGCTTATACAACGAGTGCTTGACAAAATACAACTTCAACATGTACAACCAAAGGATTATTTCAATTATCTTAGCAATCAGGTACATCGGTTGAAGAAATTTATTGTAGAGAAAGACTTGTTTGATTTTGATACCGTCACTCCACCGATCAAAGTCAGGATGATGCCCGAATATGCAAGAGGTTTTTCGTTAGCAAGCGCCGATTTTACACCCCCTTACCTAAAGCAGGGTTCAACCTATTTTAATATCGACGATTTGACTGCTTACGATCCGAAAAAAGCAGAAAGTGCCCTGAGAGAATACAACGATTACAGTTCTCAAATCCTGGCCATTCACGAAGCAGTTCCCGGACATTGTGTTCAGGGAATATACAACAATAAAAAATCGCCTGATGTGATCAGATCTGTTTTTCAGAATGGTGCCATGATCGAAGGTTGGGCTGTTTATACCGAAGAGATGATGGTTGAAAATGGTTGGGACAATCATTCGCCTGAAATGGAAATGATACTTTATAAATGGAAACTCCGTGAACTGGCTAACGTAATTATTGATTATGACATTCAATGCCTGAATAAATCAAAAGCAGAAATTAATCACATTTTGATAAATGAATGTTTCCAGACCGAGGCTCAGGCGGCCGAAAAGTATAACAGGGCAACAGTTTCACAGGTACAACTTTGTTCATACTATGCGGGTTCAACAGCCATTAAATCGCTTAGGGAAGAATACAAAAAGAAAATGGGCAAGGATTATAGCCTGAAAGACTTTCATGAGAAGTTTTTAAGTTATGGCAGTTCGCCGGTTAAATATATTCGTGAGTGTATGTTGAAATAATGCCCGGCTGATAAATCGGGATGAGTCTGCGCTGGCACCCGTTTGTAACGAGGGGTAGAGATTAAAAATATAAGAAACAGGATTAAAAATTAGAGAAACCCTTTCACCTCCGGCCGGGGACTTCCAACCGATTCGGGGGGAAAAGGGATGATCACTGTAGCGGGTGATTTGCTTCAAAAAAGAATTAGTGCAAAGGATAGAACTTTTACTGTAAATAAT
>JAQTOL010000238.1 GCA_028748945.1 Paludibacter sp. | reverse complement strand
AAATTCGATTTCGGCAGAAGCCGGAGCTTGAGTTCCTTCAAATTGTACACGTGCTTTCACTTTAATTTTACCGGGTTTATTGGTAGAGCCAATCAGCACCGGTGCAGAGCCCCATTCCACGGCACGAGGATTTGCATTTATACTTTCATCACCAATAATTTCGCCTTCGCCTTCAACTGAAAAAACAATATTGTCTTTTGCCAGCCGGCGCACATTGCCATTATCGTCTGTAATTTCGGCTATCACAATTATAAAATCCGAACCATCGGCTGTCAGTGGTTTTCCCAGGCTATCAATTGATAATCGAATTTTTGTCGAACGGCGCGAAGGCATTTTTTTCTCGCTGCAAACCACTTTCCCATCAATGATCCCTTCGGCTAAGAAGCTCACCAACTCAGGTTTTTTCCTTTTATAAGTGAAATCACGCATTTCCCAGAAATCAAACACATTCTCAAAGCTAACCGGCGCATAAGGAATATGTCTTTTCGCATGAATAACCGGTTTTGTCCACGATTTGCCTTCGTAAGCTGTCAGACGTACCGAATCACAATTGCTGAAAACAGTCACATTGGCATCCGAAAACGGTGTCATTTCATTGACCACGTAAACCATCGGACCTGTTTCCACATTCGGCACTTTAATATCAGGATTTACCTGACTTTTAAAAAGGTAATACGCATATTTCGGTTGACGGAATGCATCAAAAATCCCACCCCAGTAAGGATCGGGATGGTAACCACGCTGATGGTCGAACGGGTGCCACTGTGCACCACCAACAAACTGTCCGGTGGTATGAAACATAGCATCGTAGGATTCGGCGAGTGACAACGCCTGCACCAACATGGGATGTTCGCCCCAGCTGCGACTGGCACGATTGTTTGCATTATGCGCATACCAATCGTCCACATTTTCGCCAAATTCACGTGTAAAAATGGATTGTTTCACCTTTCCTTCATCCGTTGGCCAGCCATATATTACATCATAATTATCAGCCACTCCTTCGGAACGTAAATCGGCAGCAGCACCCGGTGCTCCCGGATACGGGAATTCATCTTTGGTAATTTTCAGGGAGTTCAACGAAAATTCCTTCGGAAAACGGGTTTCGTTCAAAATCGGTTCCCATAACAAGACCGAAGGATGATTGCGGTCACGGCGAATGATATCACGGGTATTTTTATAAACCAATTGCTCGAATTCAGGGTCTTTATTCCAGAATTGCCAACCGGGAGTAGCCACGATGATAAACATTCCCAACTCATCACAAGCATCCATAAAAGCAGGATCCTGAGGATAATGAGCCGTGCGGACAATCACGCAACCGGCATCGCGCAAGCGTTTTACATCGCGCCATTGTTGCGAGTTTGGTACGGCATTGCCAACGTATGCAAAATCCTGATGGCGGTTACCACCTATCAATTGTCCGTATGGTTTGTCATTCAGGTAAAAACCATCTTTGCCACGAAATTCGGCTTTGCGAATTCCCACTCGTATTGTTCCCCCATCCAAAGCTGTTTTTCCTTCTTTTACCAATAGATTTACTTTGTATAAATCTGGTGTTTCAGGAGCCCAAAGATGCGGATTCGGTACCGTTGTTTTCTGCAGAACTGTTTTTGATTCACCGGCTTTCAGCGAAATTTTAGTACTTATTTTTTTTACTGTTTTTCCGAGATTATCAACAAGAGAGGTTTCCAGTGTAACCGACTCAGCTTTGGCACCGTTGTTTTTCAATTCTGTATTGACAAAAACATCAGCGCTTTTTGTACTTATATTGTCGTAATGTACAAAAACGCCGCCCCCGCCAGTTTCCTTGTCTTCGATCGCATCGGTTATGGACACTTTGTTTTTGCAGATCATCCACACATCGCGGTAAATGCCGCCATGATAAGCAAAATCGAGTGTGTATTGCGGTTTGCCGGGCGGATAACTTTTATCATCACTGTTATCGGCCATTACCGCAAGCTGGCAGGTATCACCGGCTTGTGCACCATTGGCAGTTAATTCTACGGTTACGGGTAAATATCCACCCAAATGTTCTTTTACCAGTTTCCCGTTCAGGTAGATTTTTTGTTTCCCCATAATGGCTTCGAAATGGATGAAAACATCTTTTCCTTTGGCATCGGCTGGCACCACAAATCGTTTCCGATACCATGCTATACCCTGATAATTTCTACCTCCGCTCGCTTCGGCCGGCATCAACTGCACCGTGTGAGGAGTTTCCACCACTTCCCACGCCGAGTCATCGAATTTCGTTTTATCGGCATCTTTTATATCTCCTCTGTAAAAACGCCAGCCCAAATTAAAATTATATACTTGTCGTCCGCTTCCTGCCAGCTGATAAAATCCCGCGACGGAAGTTTCCGAAGCAAATGAAATCATGCAAAATTTCAGAAATGAAAGAATTAGAATGTGTTTTAGTTTCATATTTTTGATTTGATAATTGATTTGTCTAATTTATGAAGAATGACTACTGTCTTCAAAAATACAACATCTACTTTTCATATAAAAATGCTTTTATTGCAAATGTACGATTACTGAGTTGAATCGTACAATATTACAAGAAATATCTGATACAGACGTTTCGGGGAAATACTTTGTAACCAACAATTCAAACTCTTAAATATTATTTAATCATTAGAACTAAATCAGACTTTCTATTTTCAGGAATTATAGAAATCACATTCACTTTCCCATTCTTCAACTCTGCTTCCACAGTCGTGTTTTTCGGTGCATGCAGTTTAAAATGCACATTCCAATCTTTTGGCCAGGCAGGAAAAAGAAAGATTTTGCCATCGTCAGTAGTTTGCAACAACATTTCCTGTAAACCGATCATCCCGGTTCCACCCCAATTAAAATCAGGACTCCAGTCATATCCCGGTCCCCAAAATGCCGGAAAGCGGTACGGTCCGTTAGCAAGTTTTAGTTTATTCAACCGTTCGGCTTCGTCAGTGAGACCAAGACAAGCCGCAAAGATATTGTCCTGTTTCCAACCTATAGGACTCCTAAACTTCTTCACATCCGGATCGTAAAGATACGTATTTCTGGCAATTTCCAGACTATCTTTCCCTACACCGAATATCCGCCAGGGGAAGACCGGATAAAGTTGCGGGGCTTCGGTATTATTCACCCGTTCCCATGTTTTGGCCGGCGAAATCATTGTTTTTCCATCAATAATTCTGAATGGAATCGGGGGAATGGTTTTCAGCAAAGAATCATTTCCGAGTGATTTTAGAACAATTTTCAAAGCTGCAATTGTACTGGCGGGATTGTTGGCCATTTTATAGGTTTCGGCAGCCGAAGCCGGAAAAAGGATTAAATGTCCATCGCTATCCAGCGTTTTCCGTCCGCGATGAGTGGCCAGATACCGGTAATGCTCGTCGAAAAAGCGGACACAACTTTCAATTAGTGGTTTGTAACGGGAAATATCAACGTTGCTGTAATCTTTTGTTTCTAATATCATTTGACAAAATTCGAGCACAGTGTCCCATTCATATTCAAGCCATGCATTATATTCCACTCCTTTGTCGAAATAACCGGGGCGTTTCCAGCCATATTCGGTTGGGTTGGGCAACCCGAAGTTTTCTAGTTGTTCAGCAAAACAAGCGCCACCATGATTCCAATAAACCCGTGAGCGGAGTTCTGCGTTTTTCAACAACCGGTTGTAAAAGTCGAATTCAGAAGTCATTAGTTCAAAGTCACCGCTTTTCAACATGGGCCAATACACGAGCCGCTGGTTTTGTGCAGTGAAAGTTCCGCTGCCCCATTTGCGGTAATCGGGAGTAAATGCCAGAGTGGAATCCACAAAAACAGGATCGAAAGTAAACAGTCCGCCATTAAAGCGGGTAGGCCAGCTGCTGTGTGCATTGCAGCCAAGCATGTAACGGAACAGGGTGTAGTTGCGCGATAAATCAGTAGCTTCTCCATCAATATGAATAAAACTACGATTCCAGAATGCATTCCACCAGACTGTGGTTAGTTTGCGGTCGGTTTTAGGATTTATTGTTGCGATGGTATTGTTTAAATCCAATATCCAGGATTCAATATTTTTGGCCTGTGAAATCTGAAGCGCAATATCAATATTTTGTTTTAAAAATGATTTTTTACTTTTGAAAATCCATGCTTCAAAATCCGTTCCTGCATAAATTCCTTTTTCAGAACCACTAAAAAACAAGTTGTTACCCCACATTTTTCCACCAGAAGTGAGATGTGATATTGGATTGTAAAGTTGGGATTTTACTGAATCCAACCCTTGTTGAGCAACGGTTACATCAAAAATGGTATTTCCCGAATTACTATGAAAGAAAGTAACCGAATGTCCATCTGTTAACACCGAATCTTTGGTCATAAGCAAACCCTTCGGTGGTGTCCATTTATAGGAATTTTGCTGACTTTCATTTTTTCGAATCAACCGATCTTTGTACCGCCAGTTTTCGTAACGAAGTTCAGAAGAGATTTTCTTTTTACTTTGAATTTCCAAATGTATAACAGGCTTAAAAACATCCACCCAAAATTGAATAGTTGTTCCGTTGGACGTTATTTGTACGTAACCTTCATTGATCTTGAGTGTCTGACGAAAATCAGTGGTATTCAGAAATGGGTTGGGAGTGAGGTGCACGCGGAAACGACCTTGTTTGAGCAATGTATTGTTTTCGTCAAATGCACCGCTGCGACTGACATAAAACATAAGGTCACCATTTTCCACCCAAACATTCAGTCCGATATCACCTCCACCACAGGGCATTGATTCAGAAGAATTAATGGAGGGTGATGTCCAGACGAAGTCCGGTTCAGTGGAATATAAGAAAGGAAAAATGAAGAATGAGAAAATGAAAATAAGGAAACACCTCGCCACCGACCCCTCTCCTTGAGGAGAGGGCAATAATGTCTGCAGTATTTTGGTCTGTTTATTCATAGACGAAACTATTTAAAACACCCCTTTAGGGGGTTTGGGGGTAATTATCACTCCTGAACGATGAAACCGGCATACCATCCGAACCATACAAATCACCTTCCACGTAGTTTTCGAAAGCATAACGGACTGCCACCGGTTTTTTCACGTCCTCACTTTTTACATACATTTTGCTGCGGACAATCCAGGTTTTGGCCGGATGGAAAACTTTATCCTCACCGGCAACTGTGAAAAGTTTTGATTCAAAATCAGTAGCAGAAATCCACATAGGTGCCCGGTCGAAACTGACAATCACAGTATCATTCTGAATCTCGATACTTTTATAAACAGGGCTTTCGGATTCAACCCCTTTAACACCGTAAGTTTTTGTAAGAGCCAGCAAAGCCAACCGTTCACCTGCAATTTGCTTTTTTCGCGGATGAATACCTTTTTCCAGTCCGACATCGAGCAGCACGGCCATTCCCGACTTTGGAATCATCGATTCAGCTTTCATTTGCGCTTCGCGTAAATAGGCCGAGTTTATTGGTGTTTCTCCTTTTTTTGTAAAGATACTATAATCGAAAGGTGCAATCTGACAATAGTAAAATGGGATGGTATCTTTCTGCCCCCAGTTTTTACGCCAATCGGCTACCATCGTTTTAAACATATCGGCATAACTGTCGGCACGATCGTAGTTCGATTCACCTTGATACCAGATAATTCCT
>JAQTOL010000237.1 GCA_028748945.1 Paludibacter sp. | reverse complement strand
CTGACAAACCCTCATTCTTTGTCAGACAATGTAGTATTGAAAGTCTTTCAGGACAAAGAAGGTGGAATATGGATTGGGACTTATTTTGGAGGCGTTAATTATTTACCAAATCAGGGGATGAGTTTCGACAAATATATTCCAGGTTTAGAAAAGGGAAATATAAGTAGCAAACGAGTTAGTGAATTGAAAGAAGATGCATCGGGAAACATCTGGATTGGAACCGAGGATGGGGGATTAAATATTCTAAACCCGAATACAAAGAATATTATTCAAATAGGAAAAGATATTGGTAAACCGGTATTCAATAAAAAAATTCTATCTATTTATTTGAAAGAAAAGGAAGCCTGGATCGGATTTTTTAAAAATGGTCTGGATATAATTCATTTGCCTGGCTTTTCTAACACCCACTATTCAGGAATCGATCTCGGTTTAAATGAAGCAAGCATCGATGCTGTTTGTGAAGACAGATTAGGACGAATGTGGATTGGAAATGGTTGGGGTGTATTTATGTCGGAAGGTAAAAATATGAAATTCAAACCCATGCGTGAGTTTGGGTATAGTTATATCTATGATTTAATGGAGGATTCTGAAGGCAATATCTGGGCGGCAACCATGGGTAATGGCATTTTTAAGTTTAATCCAACCACACTTGCTACGACTCATTACTTAAATGATTTTGAAGACAAATCAAGCCTGAGTTCTAATTCAGTGAGTAGTATTACCGAGACTGCCAGGGGGGAAATTTGGTTTTCGACAGATAGAGGCGGAATTTGCAGATATAATAAAGATAAAAATAATTTTACATCTTTTTCAATTCAGGATGGACTACCCGACGATGTTGCTTATAAAATTCTGGAAGACAAATACAGGAATCTTTGGTTTGGAACCAGTAAAGGATTGGTCAGGTTTAATCCCGATACAAAGGATATCCGAATCTTCACCCAAAACGATGGCTTGTTGGGCAATCAATTCAATTACAAATCGGCTGTTTCTACAAAATCGGGGAAATTCTATTTTGGTGGATTTGATGGATTAATTGCCTTTGACCCATATCAAATAAAAGAAAATGTCTATCTGCCTCCGATATATATTACAAAAATGACCATTTTTGACAAAGAACCAATAATTGGAGCAAACAAATCACCCTTAAGTAAAAGTATTATCCACTCATCCCAAATTACGTTAAAACATGATCAATCCAATATTGGATTTGAATTTGAGGCACTTAGTTTTACGGCACCATTATCTAACAAATATGCTTATAAAATGGAAAATGTGGATAAAGATTGGAATTACACATCAAATAATCACAGTGTTTCCTACGCGAAACTCCCACCGGGGAAATATATATTCAGAGTGAGAGGCAGTAATAATGATGGACTTTGGAATGAAAAAGGGGCGACCCTTGTGATTGATATTTTGCCGCCGTGGTGGTTTTCTAATCTGGCCTATTTCATATATTTTATCATCCTGATAAGTTCAGCATATTTCACATTAAGGTGGATGAAATTGCGGCATGAAAAACGGCATTTAGAAAAACAACAACTCTTTGAAAATGAGAAAGAAAAGGAACTGTACAGTGCAAAAGTTTCGTTCTTCACAAATATTGCCCACGAAATAAGAACGCCACTGACACTTATTAACGGGCCACTCGAATCCTTGAAAGAAATGCATATTGAAGATGCAGAAGTGAATAAAAATCTCCACATCATGGAAGATAACACCAAACATTTGTTATCCTTGATTAACCAATTGCTCGATTTCAGGAAAATTGATAATAATAAATTCCTTTTGAGTTTTAGTATTACAAATATCAAGAAAACAGTACAAGAAACAGTAACACGGTTTGAATTAATTGCCAAACAACAAAATAAAACCATCACATTAGCACTCCCCGACACAAGTGTCGAAGCATTGGTTGATAAAGATGGCTTGGATAAAATACTCAACAATTTGTTTGTCAATGCAATTAAATACTCGGATAAACAAATTTTTATTGAACTGTCGGTTGATGGCCCACTTTTTACTATACAAATTAGTAATGATGGAAATTTAATTCCAAAGCATGAAAGTGAAAAGATTTTTGATCCTTTTTATCAATTGAATCATAACCGGAATATTACAGCCAGTACCGGAATTGGCTTATCCTTAGCTCGATCTTTGGCCGAACTGCATTCCGGATTTCTTTTCCTTGATACTACATCCCAATTAAATTCATTTGTTTTACGCCTGCCCTTATTTCAGGAGAAACATATGTGGGAGAATGAATCAAAAGTAGAAATTGAAAGTTATATGTTAGAAGAACAGGAGACTGTATCAGATAAAGCGAATATAGCAACGCTTTTAATTGTAGAAGACAATATTGAAATGTTGACTTTTATCGCCGATAAATTAAATGGAAAATTCCATGTTGAACGTGCACTGAATGGCGTGGATGCCTTAAAAATTCTGGACAAGAAAAATGTGGATATAATTATCAGCGATGTAATGATGCCCGAAATGGATGGCTTCGAATTTTGCAGTAATGTGAAGAACAATATTGAATACAGCCATATTCCGGTAGTCTTATTAACGGCAAAAAACGATTTGGATAGCAAAATTCAGGGTTTAACTATTGGTGCCGACGCTTATATAGAGAAACCATTCTCTTTCAGTTATTTATTAACCCAGTTAACAACTTTGCTGAATAACCGGATGCGTGAGCGTGAAGCATTTATGCAGAAACCATTTTTGCCTATACAGCAAATTGGAATGAGCAAAGCCGACGGAGAGTTTATGGAGAAAATCATTCAGATTATAAACGAAAACCTGACCGAAAGCAATTTTAACGTTGAAAAATTAGCCGAAACCGTTTATATGAGCCGTTCCAGCCTTCATCGAAAAATAAAAGCACTTTCCGATCTCACACCGACAGATTTTATTCGGTTGATTCGCTTGAAAAAGGCCGCCTTAATGATACAGGAAGGTAAATACCGGATTGGCGAGGTCTGTTATCTCGTTGGTATTAATTCATCTTCCTATTTTATTAAGTTATTCCAAAAACAATTTGGAATGACACCTAAAGAGTTTGAAAAGCACGATAATTAATCTTTAAAAAAAAGAATGTCACAAAACCTTATATGTTTTGCGACATTCTTATAACTTAAAACTAAAAAGATAACAGAAGAGTTAGTTGTTATCAACATGGATTATCATAACAAAGCCACCACCGGATGCCATATTAAAGCTGTAGAGTTGATCTTTTACTACTTTAACTGTTTTGTAGGAATAACTGTTCGCATCATCATTGCTTTTTTTAGTGTCCTGAAATATTTCGGCACTGTAAGTTTTGCCTTTAGGCAGAAAGGACAAATTGGATTTCAATGTCCTTTTTCCCCAGGCATTCATTCCGCCCACATACCAGGTTTTTCCTTTTCTTTTGGCAACTACTGCATATTCACCCACCTTTGCATTTAATACCCTGGTATCATCCCAGGTTGCTGGCACTTCCGATAAGTATTTGAGTATATCCGGGTATTTGCGATATTCGTCGGGTGAATCGGCAAGCATTTCCAATGAACTGTTAATTACAATATATTCGGCAAGTTCCTGACAACGTGTGCCCAGACTCATGGGTAATCCCGGATCAATCGGCTTGAAGTTTTTCAGGTTTGAATTCCGCATTGAGCCTGGTGTGTAATCGATAGGTCCGGCTAACATTCTGCTGAAAATAACTGGAGCCGGTAATCAGGATTTGTAGATGTGTCCCATTTTGAACATTCCAGCCCTCGTACTGCTTCGAACGAAAGAATATTCGGATATGCCCTGTTCAATCCGGTGGGTTTGCTGCAACCATGAAAGTCAACCAGTAATTTACGCTTTGCACATGCCTTAGCCAGCTCTTCATATTGCGGTATGATTTGCGCATCATCTCTGTCGAAAAAATCGATTTTGACCCCGGCAGCCCCCCAACTGCTTATCGAATCAAGATATTTATGAGGATATTTCATTAATGTTGAAGCTACAGTCCAAAGAATGACACCTACTTTTTTTTCTTTCCCGTATCGAATAATTTCCTTTACATCGACTTTGGGGTTTAATTCGTTAGGTTTGAATAAATTGGACCATCCGGCGTCTATCAATAAATATTCAAGATTATTCTGTGATGCAAAATCAATGTAATATTTATAAAGTTGGGTCGAAAGATTTTTTGGACCAGATTCGAAAGGTGCCTTTTCAAGGATTGCACAATGCCACCATTCCCAGGTTGCTTTTCCTGGTTTTATCCAGTCAGTATTTTTAAATTGTTGAGGTTTGGCCAACAAAAAAATCATATTGTTAGTCAATAACTGACGATCGTCGTTCGAAACAATTATAATTCTCCATGGAAATATTTGATTCCCAGCCGTTCGGCTAATGTAATCGGTTCGATTTTTCACTACGGTGACAAAATTCCCCCAACTTCCCATAACAATCTCTTTTGGATACAAAGCCCAAAAACCTTTCATCACGGCATCTTGTTTCTGCAAATACATTCCAGGATAATTGTTGAGATCCGATTCTGCAATAACCACCTTAATCCCTTGTTTTTTATTATCAAATAATACTGGTGTTATTCCGTATTTTCCATTATCAATTTTAGAAACAGCACTATAATTCTTATTGCTTAACTCCCAGGCAGTAAAATTATTCGTTTCCGGAAAAATCACAGCTGGATCATCTAACAGGCGAAAGTCAGCTTTTTCTGTTATAATAGTAATTGAATCGGATGCCTGGCCATCACCCTGAAAGCGATAAGCCATTCCTTCGTTGTACAACCTGAAACAGACAGAATACCCTGCATTAAAAGTAAGTTTCAATTCATTAAATTTGTTGTTTATTTCCTTGAAATCTCCACTTACCAACTTAACAATACTATCTTCTTTACTTATTACACTTTTAATCACTTTATCTCCTGAACCCCAACGTTTACCATTATTGAATGTCATTCCAAGAGTAGAAAAACGCGTCACACTTTTACCATGATATTCAAGGGAATAGCTTAAGACAGAATCGTTGTGGATCGTTATTTCAACCCTTCTATCGGGTGAAGTAAGTTTAAAGTCTTGAGAAAGTATTATTGCCGGAGCTAGAAACAGGCAACTCAGATATAAGATAATTTTCTTCATTTTTTTTATTGTAAGTATTTTTATAAGTCTCTATTCGTTAAACAGGTCTTCCTGCAACTTCCTTCTGATTTTCGTCAGGGAGATTTGTATATTCTTCGATCTACAGAGTAAAATTGGAATAGCTTTTGAAAGGTAAAAGCACAAACCGTCCATTATAATCGGACAAATCAAAAAACTTAGTCTTTCCTGAAATCAATTCAATAAATTGTTGTTTGCGATCTTGTGTTTTTCAACTCAACAAAATTACAGTAGTTGATTAGCATATTCATGAATAATAGCACCAATAAATAGTAATTTAGTCTCATTTCAAAGGTATATTTAACTTAAAGGACAATAATGCTATTATGAATGACAACTTTTTTATATGACTCTTTTTATTCATCAAGCAACTATTTCCGGGAACGATAACTATTCCAATAATTGAAAATAAAAATCTTTTGCAACTATACTTACATTCTTTTCAGTATTTTATGTCATAAAC
>JAQTOL010000236.1 GCA_028748945.1 Paludibacter sp. | reverse complement strand
TCATAGA
The DNA here is from genome assembly GCA_028748945.1 of Paludibacter sp. Classification (GTDB taxonomy): domain Bacteria; phylum Bacteroidota; class Bacteroidia; order Bacteroidales; family Paludibacteraceae; genus Paludibacter. The sequence goes on along the minus strand of JAQTOL010000236.1, from coordinate 5,632 downwards.
CGGATATTCATTTCTGATAGATTGGACAAACCTTGCGGCAGTTTTGATGTCGTTATAAGGATATGTATCGACACGCATTCCATCAATATTGGCTCTTTCAATCCAAAAAATATATACTTGTTTCAAATAATCGAATAGTAATGGATTTTGAAGATTCAAATCGGGCATATTGGGAGCAAACCAGCCGTGTGTCAAACGGTATAAATCGGAATTTGACGCATACGGATCCGTCCATGCAGTCATACGGTAATTAGAAGAAGTATAAGTCGGCCAGGTATTGAACCAGTCCTTTGCAGGTAGATCCTTTTCCCACCAGTGAGATGATCCGCAATGATTCGGAACCACATCAATAATCAGCTTCAATCCGTTGGCATGACATGAATCAGAAAGTCGGAGATAATCATTATTGTTTCCTAAACGTGGATCAATTTTGTAATAATCGGAACAAGCATAATGATGGTAAGAGTATTGTGTATCGTTATTATCGAAGAGTGGTGTAGTCCAGAGCGTCGTTATTCCTAAATCGGCAAGATAAGGAATCTTTGAAATAACACCGTCAATATCACCTCCATGACGTGCCCCTGGAATATCACGGTGAACGCCCTGATGATAACCCGGGATTGAATCATTTGCAGGATTTCCATTGGCAAGCCGATCGGGCATCAACAAATAAATTGCATCCGCTTCAGTAAAGCTTTTTCGTGCTGCAGATTTATCCCGACGTTTTTTTAATTCATAAACCAATGTTTGTTTTTGCTTTCCATTTTTAAGGACAATATTAAATTTGCCAGGCAGCGTATTTTTGGCAATATCCAAATAAAGAAAGATATAATTTGCATTATCTGTCAATTCTTTTCTTACTATTGAAATACCGGGATAAATAACTGAAACCTCAGCTGAGTTTATTCCAACTCCATATAACATAATTTGAAGTTCCGGTTGATTCATTTCTGTCCACCAAAAAGTGGGTTCAACACGTTGTACCAAAGGCAATGTTTTAGCCTCAATCTGAGATACGAGAAGAACAGTAATGAATAGTTGGAAAATCCTTTTCATATGATGGAATAAAATTTTAAAATTATCAGTTTGAGACTTCTTCCTTGCTTTCAGCCGGAATATGTAGCAATTTATTATTTACATACAAATCAATGGCTTCACCTTTAATATTATGAATAATAATTCTGTTTTTTTCAACCCGAATACTCAGTTGATTGCCCCGGAACAAAATATTGAAAGCAAAAGCACTCCATTTTTCAGGTATATGAGGTTTTAGATGAAGCTTTTCATCTTTTACCCGCATACCTCCAAATCCCTGTACAATAGTTAACCATGTTCCGGCCATACTGGTAATATGCAAGCCATCTTTTACTTCATTGTTATAATCATCTAAATCCAACCGGGCGGTTCGTAAATACAATTCATAGGCTTTTTGTCGATCTCCTACAGCACTTGCGACTATTGAGTGCGTGCAGGGAGATAATGAAGATTCATGAACGGTCAATGGTTCATAAAATTCAAAATTCTTACGAAGGGTTTTACTATCAAAATCCTCTTCGAAAAAATACAGACCCTGGACTACATCGGCTTGCTTTATTAATGAAGAACGAAGAATTCGGTCCCAGGTCCAATGCTGATTTATTGGTAATTGAGATTCCGGAATTTCAGTAACTGGAGTTAATGTTTTGTCTAAAAAACCATCCTGTTGAAGGAAAATACCTAATTCTTTATTTTCCGGAAAATACATATTTTCAATGATATCTTTCCATTGAAATATTTCATCGTTCGTAAATTGAATATTTTTTGATAAATCCTCAAATGCTCTGAAATCGCCTTGTTTCACTTTATCTATACTTTGGATAGCATATTTCAGGCACCACACAGCCATATAATTTGTATACCAATTGTTATTAACATTGTTTTCATACAAATTAGGTCCGGTAACGCCAAGTATCATGAATTTTTTCTTTTCAGAAGAAATACTAACCCGTTGAGCCCAGAAGCGGGCAATGCCAATCAAAACGGGAAGTCCGTATTCGGTTAAATAGCTTTCATCACCGGTGTACCGAATATAATTATAAATCGCATACGCAATAACACCATTCCGGTGAATTTCTTCAAAAGTCATTTCCCATTCGTTATGGCTTTCTTCACCATTAAAAGTGGCCACAGGAAACAGAGCTGCTCCATTTTTAAAGCCCAGTTTTTCAGCATTTTGAATGGCTTTTGGTAAATGCCGATAGCGATACAACAACAAATTCCTCGAGACTTTAGGTGCCGAAGTGCATAAATAAAAAGGAATACAAATTGCTTCGGTATCCCAGCGGGTTGCACCGGCATATTTTTCCCCGGTAAATCCTTTTCGACTGATATTCAAGCGTGCATCATTGCCATTATAAGTTTGATTCAGTTGAAAGATATTGTATCGAATAGCTTGTTGTGCAGCAATATCCCCTTCAATGATTATATCCGATTGCAACCATTTTTCAGCCCAGACAGCTGTATGTTCTTCAAATAATTGGTTCCAGCCTTTCTTCTTTGCAGCAAGTGCCAGAGAACAGGCACGTTCAGTTAATTCTTCTCTTGGATGATTCAACGAGTTAATAATTGCAACATATTTATTCAAACAAATCGTATCACCGATCCGCACATCCGCACCCACGCTAAATCCTGCAATTTTTTCTTTTTCAATTTTGGTGGGATTTACATTGAGTTGTTCATTGTTTTTATATAAAACATAAGTCAATGCTGCACAAACATGAAAGTCATTCCGACGGGTTTGAGCCCATAAATGAGACACATCTTGTTGAGTTTTAGTTTGTAATACATTCCAAAATTGTTCGTTATAGTTTGTATGTTGATTTTTAACGTCACCATCAATCAATGGTAAAAACGAAATTCGTCCTTCATAATTTATTGATTTAACAGAATAACTAATGGCGCCAATTTCTGTTTCCGCCATACTTAAAAAACGTTTTACAGTAACCAGAATTCGATGTCCTTTTAAGGAAACAGCTTCAAAAGTTCTTTCCAGAAATCCTTCACGCATATTTAATACACGTTTGAAATCCTGAACATCCCACGCTGCCAGATCCAATCGGTCATCATTTAGCCGAATACTTATACCTGTCCAGTTTGGTGCATTAATTATTTTGTCATTGGTATCCGAATATCCATTCTTCCAATTTCCTCTTCCGGCACGTTCAGGATAATAAATTCCGGCAATATAGGAACCCAACATTGTTTCACCGGAATAATATTCTTCGAAATTTGCCCGTTGACCGATATGACCATTTCCAATACTAAATATACTTTCTGATTCCAGTTGTTTATTGGCATGAAAACCCTCTTCGATTATACACCAGGGGTCGTTTTGTAAGTATGTGTTCATATTCTTAAAAGTTTTAAGAGTTTTGTGTCTCGAGATGATTAGCTGTCATTTTTTTGTCTTCAACCCAAATAACGCTAATTGCTGCTATCAATAAAAAACAACCAGACATTACTAATGCATAAATTGCCTGAGAGTCAAATATCCGTTTGACTATCATTCCTCCAAATATTCCATTTACAATTTGTGGGACGGTAATAAAGATATTGAAAATTCCCATATAAATTCCCATTTTTCTGACAGGTAGAGCAGGAGCCAAAATAGCATAAGGCATAGACAGAATACTACCCCAGGCCATACCGACACCTATCATCGAGAAAATTAAGGTTGTAGGATTTGTGATAAAATAAATGGATAATAACCCGATGGCACCTGCAGTAAGTGAAATACTGTGGGTTAACTTTCTGCCAATTTTATGAGCAATAACGGGCAAAAGCAATGCGTAGATCATGGCAACACCGTTATAAACTCCAAAGATAATTCCCACCCAATTTCCGGCATCCTGATATAATGATGAACTTGTATCACCAATCGCAACACCGTAAACATGTTGTGCAACCGCCGGTGTAGTAAAAACCCACATACCAAACAAGGCGATCCATGAGAAGAACTGAACCAAACCCAATTGTTTCATAGTCTTTGGCATAGCTACAATATCTTTAAAAATATCAGAGAATTTACCTTGCCATTGTTCTCCAGTTACCTTCTTTTCACCATCAAAACCAGCCATCTCTTCAGGGGAATATTCTTTCGTCGTGAAAACTGTCCAAAGAATAGTTACAATCATTACGGCAGCACCTATATAAAATGAGAATACCACATTATCTGGTATTCCACCAGCTTTAGCTTCTTTTGAAATGCCAAACCATTCAGCCATTACATATGGTAACCATGATCCAATGACAGCACCAATTCCGATTAAAAAAGTCTGTATGGAAAAACCCAGAGTACTTTGGTCAACCGGAAGCATATCGGCTACTAAGGCCCGAAATGGTTCCATTGCCACATTAAAAGAAGCATCCATAATCATCAAAAAACCGGCACCAACAAACATAGCTGGTAAAAAACCGGCTAAAACTCCGGCGTTAGGCATTAAAATAAGTGCAATAGATGCCATTAATGCTCCAACCAGAAAGAAAGGACGCCTACGTCCCAACCGTGTCCATGTATGATCGGAATAATGACCAATTATCGGCTGAATAATCATCCCTGTAATCGGAGCAGCCAACCAGAACCACGAGAGTTGCTCAATATCAGCTCCAAAAGTTTGAAGGATTCGACTGGCATTAGCATTTTGCAAGGCATATCCAAACTGAATACCCATGAAACCCATGCTAAGTGAAAGGATTTGGAAAAAAGAGAATTTTGGTTTAGTGTTACTTATTACCCGTTTTGCGTTCATAAAAGATATTATCTGGTCGTTCCTCTGATGATTAAATTCGTTTTCACAATTTTATTTGTATACTGTCCATGCGTAATTCCATTTATTTTATCCAACAATAAACTGGCGGCATTCAGGCCCATTTCAAAACCGTGTTGTTCTACCGTGCTCAACATGGGATCACAGGCTTTAGCCATTTCTCCATCAGAGAATCCCATGATAGCTACATCTTGCGGTATTCTGAGTTTAGCCAACTTTACAGCATATAATATTCCGGCAGCACAATGGTCATTTATAGCAAAAAAACCATCGGGTCTGTTTGGTCTGTCTAAAATTTCGGGAGTGATAATGATTGCTTCTTCTCTGGTATCGCAGACCCGAATCAACGATTCATCCACGGTAAGATTGTATTTTCGGAGAGCATCCATATAACCGTTTTTTCTGTTTTTGGAAATTTCCAAATGTAGGGGGGAACTGTAAAATGCAATACGTTTACAGCCGGTTTGTATCAGGTATTCGACGGCAGCAAATGCTCCGGCATAGTCATCGACAACTACACGGTCAGTATTAATTCCTATACAAATCCGGTCAAAGAAAACCAGAGGAATGTCACTGTCAATGATTTCCTGAAAATGATCGTAGTTCGTTGTATGTTTCGATAAGCAGGCCAAAACTCCCGAAACCCGGGTGGCTATTAATGCTTCTGCGTTTCGAACTTCTTTTTCGTAATTTTCACTCGATTGACAAATAATTACATTAAAACCTTCCTGATTGGCTATTTGCTCAATTCCAGAAAGAATGGAGGAAAAGAAATAGTGAATAATTTCCGGAACAATAACACCAATAGTATTATTTTTACTCATACG
>JAQTOL010000235.1 GCA_028748945.1 Paludibacter sp. | reverse complement strand
CTTTACCTACAGCACGCGGTATTTTTACCAACATTTGTCCCATTTTAATCTTATTCCCGTTATCAAGTACAAGGTGGGCGCCTACCGGTAAGTTGTAAGTGCGTAGTATTGAACCGTCTTTTGAAACAATGTGAGCACTTGGAACTTTATTACGATCTTTAGATTCAATAATAATTTTCTCGCGCAAACCGGTTGCCTCATCCGTTTCGGCTTTGAAGGTTATATTTTCAACAACATCTTCAAATTCAATTTTACCTTCTGTTTCCGAGATGATTACCGCGTTGAACGGATCCCAGTCGCAGGCCAGTTGTCCTTTCTTTACCATTTCGCCATCTTTCACATACAGTTTGGAACCGTAAGGAACATTTTGAGTGGTAAGTGCAATACCAGTATTCGTATCAATTACACGCATTTCGGCCAAACGGCTTACAACAACCTGATAATTTTTCTTGTCATCATCCACTGCATCTACCGTACGAAGTTCGTCAAATTCAAGACGACCATCATAACGCAATACAATTTTAGATTCTGCAGCGATGTTCGAAGCAATACCACCGACGTGGAATGTACGAAGTGTCAGCTGTGTACCCGGCTCCCCGATAGATTGAGCAGCTATAACACCAACAGCTTCACCAATATGTACCATTTTATTGGTAGCCAGGTTACGTCCGTAACATTTAGCACAAACACCTTTTTTCGATTCGCAGGTCAATACCGAACGTATTTCGACACGTTCGATTGGAGAATCCTGTATTTTCTTAGCCAGTGCTTCAGTAATCTGATCTCCCGAAGTAACAATTAATTCTCCGGTAAATGGATTGTATATGTCATGAACCGACACACGACCCAGTATACGTTCGTAAAGCGAGGAAACAACTTCTTCGTTGTTCTTCATTTCAGTTGCAATCAAACCACGCAAGGTTCCGCAGTCGTCTTCATTGATAATTACATCTTGCGATACATCTACCAAACGACGTGTCAAATAACCGGCATCAGCTGTTTTCAGAGCTGTATCGGCCAAACCTTTACGGGCACCGTGGGTTGAAATAAAGTATTCCAATACCGAAAGTCCTTCTTTAAAGTTCGACAAAATTGGGTTTTCAATAATCTGACCACCTTCGGCGCCTGATTTTTGAGGTTTTGCCATCAAACCACGCATACCTGAAAGCTGACGTATTTGCTCTTTCGAACCACGGGCTCCGGAATCCAACATCATATATACAGAGTTGAAACCCTGATTATCCGTTGAAAGTTGTTTCATCAAAATGTTCGATAGTTTGGAGTTGATATGTGTCCAGGTATCGATAATTTGATTGTAACGTTCGTTGTAGGTAATGAATCCCATGTTATAGTTATTCAAAATTTCCTCAACTTCGGCATTTCCTTCTTTTACCAGTGTTTCTTTTTCGGCAGGAATAATTACGTCGTTCAAATTGAAGGAAAGACCTCCCTTGAAAGCCATGTAATAACCTAAATCTTTAATATCGTCGAGGAATTGAGCCGTACGGGCGACACCGCAAATTTCAATTACATTACCGATAATATCACGTAACGATTTTTTCGAAAGTAATTCGTTGATGTAGCCAACTTTGGTTGGAACACATTTATTGAATAAAATACGTCCGATGGTGGTTTCAATCATGGTATCAACCAATTCACCTTCAGCATTTAAATCTTTTGTTTTTACTTTAATCCAGGCGTGTAACTCGGCTTTGCGTTCGTTGTAAGCAATCTCCGCTTCTTCGGGCGAATAGAAAATAAGTCCTTCTCCCTTAGCACCCGGACGTGGTTTTGTAATGTAATACAAACCAAGTACCATGTCTTGCGACGGTACGGTAATAGGAGCACCATTAGCCGGATTCAAAATATTATGAGAGGCGAGCATCAACATTTGAGCTTCCAGAATAGCTTCATTACCCAGCGGTAAGTGAACAGCCATTTGGTCACCATCAAAGTCGGCGTTGAAAGCCGTACATGAAAGCGGGTGAAGCTGAATAGCTTTACCTTCAATCATTTTTGGCTGGAATGCCTGAATACCCAAACGGTGCAAAGTTGGTGCACGGTTTAGTAATACAGGATGTCCTTTCATCACGTACTCTAAAATATCCCAGATAACAGGATCTTTACGATCAACAATTTTCTTGGCTGATTTTACCGTTTTTACTATTCCGCGTTCAATAAGTTTGCGGATAACAAACGGTTTATATAGCTCGGCTGCCATATCTTTCGGGATACCGCATTCGTGCATTTTAAGTTCAGGACCTACAACAATTACCGAACGGGCCGAATAATCGACACGTTTACCTAATAAGTTCTGACGGAATCGACCTTGTTTTCCTTTCAACGAATCGGAAAGAGATTTCAACGGACGGTTAGCATCAGTCTTAACTGCACTCGATTTACGGGAATTGTCGAACAAGGAATCGACAGCTTCCTGAAGCATACGTTTCTCGTTACGAAGAATCACTTCGGGTGCTTTGATCTCGATCAATCGTTTCAAACGATTATTCCGGATAATCACACGGCGATACAGATCATTCAAATCGGAAGTCGCAAAACGACCACCATCCAACGGAACCAACGGACGTAATTCCGGTGGAATTACAGGAACGATTTTAATAATCATCCATTCCGGTTTGTTGCGCAGTTTCGAAGCACGGAACGATTCTACGATTTGCAGACGTTTCAACGCTTCGGTTTTACGTTGTTGTGAGGTATCAGTGTTTGCTTTATTACGTAAGTCGTACGATAAAACATCCAAATCCAGACGGCTCAACAAATCGTGAATAGCATCGGCTCCCATCTTGGCGATAAACTTCTCAGGATCGGTATCTTCCAACAGTTGATTTTCACGTGGAAGAGCTTCTAATATATCCAGATACTCATCTTCGGAAAGTAATTCACCGTTGGCGATATTCTCTCCGTTTTCAAGGATACCTCCCTGAATGATGACGTATTTTTCGTAGTAAATAATTGAATCTAATTTTTTTGTCGGCATTCCCAACAGATAACCGATTTTATTCGGCAATGAACGGAAATACCAGATATGAGCCACCGGAACAACCAACTGAATGTGTCCCATACGCTCACGACGAACCTTTTTCTCAGTCACTTCCACACCGCAACGATCGCAGACAATGCCTTTATAACGGATGCGTTTGTATTTTCCGCAATGACATTCAAAGTCCTTGGTAGGACCAAAAATGCGTTCACAGAACAAACCATCACGTTCAGGTTTGTAGGTACGATAATTAATGGTTTCCGGTTTGAGAACCTCACCACTCGATAATTTTAATATTTCTTCGGGTGATGCTAACCCAATCGAAATTTTATTAAAACTACTCTTTACCTTATTATCATTTTTAAAAGCCATAACTTTTTTTGATTTACAAATTACAATTGATAATTTACAATTGGTAGATTTAATTCAGATAAGAAAAAATACTTAAATTCATCCCTTATACCCTCTCCAAAAGGAGAGGGTCAGGATTTTATGAGTTTCTTAATCTAAATTGATACTCAGACCTAAGCCACGAAGTTCGTGCAACAGTACGTTGAGCGATTCCGGAATTCCCGGAGTTGGCATTGGATCCCCTTTTACAATCGCCTCGTATGTCCGGGCACGTCCCATGACATCATCCGATTTAACGGTCAGGATTTCCTGTAAAATGTGAGCTGCACCGAAGGCTTCGAGTGCCCAAACCTCCATTTCACCAAAACGTTGACCACCAAATTGTGCTTTACCACCAAGAGGTTGTTGAGTAATAAGTGAGTATGGTCCGATAGAACGGGCATGCATTTTATCTTCAACCATGTGACCCAGTTTCAGCATATAAATTACACCGACTGTTGCCGTTTGGTCAAAACGTTCACCTGTTCCACCATCGTATAAATAGGTTTTACCATAATTAGGTACACCGGCTTTTTCAGTCCAAACATTTAAATCATCAAGTGTTGCACCATCAAAAATTGGTGTTGCAAAGCGAATACCAAGTTCTTTTCCTGCCCAACCCAATACGGTCTCGAAAATCTGTCCAAGGTTCATACGCGAAGGTACACCCAGTGGATTCAATACGATATCTACAGGAGTACCATCTTCAAGGAATGGCATATCTTCCTGAGGTACAATACGCGATACAATACCTTTGTTACCATGACGACCGGCCATTTTATCACCTACGCGTATTTTACGCTTTTTGGCAATATAAACTTTAGCAATTTGTACAATGCCATTTGGAAGTTCATCCCCAATGGTAATATTGAATTTCTGACGTTTTATTTGAGCATCCAATTCCTTGTATTTTCTCAAATAATTCATGATTAATGTCTTAACCAATTCGTTTTTATGTGAATCGGTTGTCCATTTGCTAAGTTGAACGGATGAATAATCAATTTCACGCAGACGTTCTGCAGTAAATTTACTATTCCGTGAAATAATATCGGTACCTAAGAAATCTTTAACACCTGCTGACGTTTTATCACCAATCATGTCGGTTAATTTGTCAATCAGGGTATTGCGTAAAATAGCTGCTTGATTTTCAAACTCTTCATCCAATTTTGGAAGAACAGCTTTATCAGCTAATTTAGATTTTCTATTTTTCTGAGCTTTTGAAAATAATCTTTTTCCGATAACCACACCCGATAATGATGGAGTTGCTTTTAATGAAGCATCTTTCACATCGCCTGCCTTATCACCAAAGATGGCACGAAGCAGTTTTTCTTCCGGTGAAGGATCCGATTCCCCTTTTGGAGTAATTTTACCGATAATAATATCGCCCGGTTCGATGCGTGCACCAATACGGATAATACCATTTTCGTCCAGATCTTTGGTTGCTTCTTCGCTCACATTTGGTATATCTGAAGTAAATTCTTCAATACCACGTTTAGTTTCACGAACGTCCAGCAATTGCTCAACAACATGAATCGAAGTGAAGACATCTTCACGCACAACACGTTCGTTGATTACAATAGCATCCTCAAAGTTATAACCTTTCCATGGCATGAAAGCCACTTTCAGGTTTTTCCCGATAGCCAGTTCACCATTTTGAGTAGCATAACCTTCGGTCAGAATCTGACCGGCATGTACTTTTTCACCTTTACTTACTATCGGACGTAAGTCAATAGTCGTGTTTTGGTTGGTTTTCTGGAATTTCGGTAATTTATATTCTTTTACTGCCGTATCGAAGCTTACAAATTCTTCTTCTTCGGTACGATCGTAAAGTATTTTTATACAAGTTGCATCCACAAATTCGACAACACCTTCACCTTCGGCAGTTACCTGCGTGCGGGAATCCTGAATTAACTGCCCTTCGATGCCTGTACCAACTATCGGTGCTTCGCAACGTAATAAAGGTACAGCCTGGCGCATCATGTTCGATCCCATCAAAGCACGGTTTGCATCATCATGTTCCAAAAATGGAATCAAAGCTGCTGCAATAGAAGCAATTTGAGAAGGTGAAACATCCATTAAATTTACCTCTGAAGGAGAACTTACAGGAAAATCAGCTCCTAAACGGGATTTGACCTTAGAACGAATAAACTCTCCTTTATCGTTTAGTGGGGCATTACCCTGTGCAACTACCAGACTTTCTTCTTCTTCGGCAGTATAATACTCAATGCCGGCATCTGAAATATCAACGACCGAATCATTTA
>JAQTOL010000234.1 GCA_028748945.1 Paludibacter sp. | reverse complement strand
TAGTGAATATCAACATCATAATCAGTTGCACGAATAATTTCGCCGGTTAACTCACTAATTTTTAGGCTTAAAACGTCCGATAATTTCAATCTGTCAATATATGAGGAGCTATCCTTATACAGTACATATTTATTTAATGCATCTGAAAGCACTTCTACATCATTTTTTTCAATTGATACCCTGTTTTGGTAATAGGTTCCCTTAACCCGATCAAGTTGTTTGTCATCTAACTTAGGCATAAGAATCTGACGAGTCATTAAATTACAAGCTGCAGCCAAATTACTTTCATCCCCTTGCAACAAGATATAGAAATAATCATCGGTTACCGCATAAGTACACTTAGTGTTCAATTCACTGAACTGTCTTCTAACAGACTGCGCATCGCTTGAAGGTAAAATACCTGCAGAATTCATTAATTGAGTTGCGTATTCCAATTTAGGCATCTTTGTAGTTCCGATACCATACTTCAGAGTTAGAGTAAAAATGTCGTTTTGCTTATTTTTTGTACAAAACAAATTGATACCATCATATAATTTAATTGATTTCACATCCGAGAAATCATTATATTCTTCGTTTACTTTCACGATCGGCATTTTTTGAACATACTGTGCATATTCTGTTATTTGTCCTTTCGGTTGATCAAGCGGTTTAATATCAGGCTTTTTAAGTTTCTCTTTATCAGGAGTACCTTCTTCAATAGAGATTGTTACATGATTCCCGGAAAAATACTGTTTAGCTGCGCGCTGAATTTCGGCTTTTGTAATGGCATTAATCCGTTCATTTCTTGAGAAAAATTCAGAAACCGGAAGGTTATAAGAAAACAATTCTGTTAAAACTTCTGTTTTAGCTGAAGGTGTTTCCATCACCAAATCGTACTCCCGAAGCATATTATCTTTTACCGATTTAATCAGCCAATCTTCAATATTCCCATTTTTTAATTTATCTACCTCAGTCATTATCGTTTTCTCAGTAGCCTTATCGGACTCATACATTTTTTGATTAACATCAAAATAGGGTATTGCCATCACCATAATTCGCCCTTCGTTCCTACGGGCATCGTTAAATGCCTGAGCACTCGTAACATCGCCATTCAACGAAAGTTTATCCAACAACCCTGTTTTCATTGTGTTATTAAGGATATTGGTACAAATTTCAAGCAGCAGTTCATCTTTGTCTCCTTTTTTGACACCACTATAACCCCAAACTACTTGTGGATAATAAGATAATTTAGCGGAAAATTTAGGATTTCCTTCAAAATTAGCTGTTACAGCGGAAACACGTTCAGGCACTTTATGACTTTCCAAACGACCGAATTTGGCTTTAATCAATGAAATGGCTTGTTCGGAATCAAAATTTCCAACTAACACAAGAGCCATATTTTCCGGGACATACCAGGAATTATAAAACTCTATTAATTTACTTAGCCGTGGGTTCTTTAAATGATCGGGGTTTCCAATTACATCACGTCCATAAGGATCATTCGGATAAAGGTGGGAAATTATAAAGTTACTTACATGTGTATTTCTGTTATCCTGATACATATTATATTCTTCAAACACATTTTCCAATTCAGCCTGAAAAGAACGAAAAACCGGATTAATCAGGCGTTCAGAATTAACATCCAACCATTTTTCCAATTGGAAAGGAGGAAAATTATTGTAAAAAACAGTTTGGTCATAATTGGTACCTGCATTTAATCCTTCACCTCCCATGCCTTCTATTAAATTAGAAAAATCACTCGTGTTAGAATATTTAGCAGACTCTATTGATTCTCTATTGATTTTTTTGGTCAGGGTGTCGCGCAAAACAGGATCTTTAGTACTTGAATATTCATCGTACAATTTAATGATATCTTCGTACAATGGCTTTTCTTTCGCCCAATTTAATGCTCCAATTTTTGTAGTTCCTTTAAATAATAAATGTTCCAAATAATGAGCCAAACCGGTATATTCCAGGGGTTCGTCAATGGATCCGGCACGAACAACCAGCCGACCGGTTATATCCGGTTGATTTTTGTCTTCCCATAGATAGACTGTGAGACCATTATCAAGTATTAAACTTTTAAAGCCACTAATATCAGCAGCATTTAACGATAAAGAAATAAAGCTAATAAGCAGAAAGAGATACTTTTTCATAACTCTAAAATTTTAGTTTATAATAAAGTACAAAGTAAGTATTTATTTTCCAATTAACAAAATTTATTTGTAATTTTATTAAATGCAAATCGATTTATTAGATAAAGATTTAATTATGATTTTAGAGAAGACAACAACAACAATGATAAAGAATAAGGTATTTTAAGCTGTTAAGTCACTTAGCTATTAAATGATGAAAAAAACAATACTCTTCAAATTGATATTTCGAAAATCAAAATTAGTATTCTAAATGGTATATAACTGTTTTCATAAAAAAAGAAGCTGACTACTAATAGTCAACCTCTTCTTTTAAATTTGGAATCAGCCAGGGATTACAATACTTGAGTTATTAAATAAGTATCAGCATAGACACCAAAACTTCCGACAGATACATACCATTTAATTGGAAAAGTGAAAGTTTTAGTATTACTATTATAATAATTTATATCTGCAGTCGGATAATAGGCCGAAACCATTCCATATGTAGCATCGATATATCCTGTTTGAAGATAAATATATGTACCCGCTGAATTTGTTGTTCCGATTATATTTACTTCACCCGGTTTAGCTGCTTCATCCCATTTAAACGTTACGTTATATCCTGTCGCCCAACAATCCTTAAATCTATAGAGTTTAGTTGATGGAGAATACTCTAAGGTTTGAGGCCAGTTCGCTTCAAAGAATGCACTTGTGTATGTACCATTTGCATAAGGTGCAAAATCCTCTTTAATTACTGAAAGCTCTAACCTTGGTAAAACAGTTTGAATTGCATAAGGTAAAGTTTGTTCCTGATCAATTGAAATTGAAATATGATATTTCTTCATAAGTTCCAAATCTTTTACAACTATTTCAATGTCTACAGAATCTTCACCTGCAGCAAATGTAACTGTAGCAGGAATTTGAAATTTATCTCCATAGACATTGCCTGCTGTTAATGCAACCGTTTGAGCTTTATCTGTAACTTTTCTTCCAATTGCTACCTTAAAACTGGTTTGATCAATACTTAAAACCGGTGAATTAGTATTACTAATTCCAAAATACACATTCGTACTATTTGGATTTGTGACAGGAGAAGGATCCCTAACTATATCTGCAGTACAAGCCGTAAACAATAGCGTTGTAAAACAAGCTATCAATACATTTTTTATTTTAAATGTTTTCATTTGTTTATCCTTTCTTTATGAATTAATTAATAACACCATCAGTTAAACCTGCACCATCTCCGGGCAGCGGCTGAGCTCCTCCATTATTGTTTGCTGAAACTGGAATACCCCGATTATTATTCGTTTCTTTTTGAGGAATACGCAACAATAAATATCCATCAGTAGCAGCAATATTAAATTTGAAGTCATCAGGGAAATTTGAAGTAACGCCATTCTTGAAACGAACTACATTTTTTCCTAAACGCATAATATCAGACATAGAAAAGCCTTCTCCCCACAATTCAATTCTTCTTTGCAACCATACTTCATCCTGAAAAGCACTTGCAGTTGCTGCAGTAGAAGTAACATAAGAAGGATCTCTGTAGGTTGAAACAAAATCTTTCAATATGGTCTTTCCAGCATTTAAATCTCCAGCCATAGCTGTCGCTTCGGCTTTAATAAGAATCATTTCCTCAACCCTCATTATACACCAGTCTCCGGCATTAATATTATTTCCAATGCCACCGTATTGTCCAAACTTAACATTTGTATAGGGAATAAACGGCAATTTAATATCTTGTATTGAAAGAGAGGCAACTGCATCGCCAGTCGCTCCGCCCCAAGATACACCAGCCAAATTGGCAGAATGAAGATTCTCATCTACCCACCAACCCTTACGTACATCGGTAGCAGGGATTTTATCAAATAAAAGTACATTTACCGATTTATAACAGGCTACTCCAGCTGTATATGAGTCTCCTGAAAAAGATCCTAATACTGCCGGCCACGAAGGATAAGCATCTGGAATATTGGTTGGAGTTAATATAATTGCCCACATCCAATTCTGATCGTTAGCACTAATAAAGGCTGGTGCAGATACCTGCCCTTTTGAATACGGAGTATATCCTGCCATAGCTTTATCTGCATCAGCAGCAGCAGCAGCCCAATTTTCCATATACAAATTTGCGCGGGCACGCAATCCATATGCAACTTGTTGATCAATTGCTCCCTTTGAAGTTCTTACATAACCTGCCAAATCTTTAATCGCAGCATCTAAGTCCGACATAATCAAAGCGTATACTTCTCTTTGTGTGGCACGTGGGTTATTCGCTGGATCAGCACTTACAATTTCGGTATTAATAGGGACCGAAGGTTTATCTTCGTTTCCTTTATACTTAAATTGATAATACGGAACCAGTGATAAATAATCAAATGCTCTGACAGCCTTAGCTTGCGCTTTATATATGATTAAAAGGGAGTCGTTAGTGTCAGCAGGAATTGTAGCTAATATATCATTAGCCAATTTCATCTGATTATAAAAAACAGCCCAACGCATATAAGGATTTGCATAAGTATCAGCCCTGTCGGTATATTGACTGCTAACAGAAAACCAATTATAATTGCTATTATCACTTACCATATCAGGACCATTCAAATCCTGTGAAAGACACACAGTAGGAAAACCGGCATCGTCATCTCTTGAAGATACAGATCCATAAACACAGTATTGATTGCCAATTACAGAAAACATACCATTTACATCTGCTGACACTCTTTCTGGAAGAGCCAAAGCAGTTTCAGTCTTTTGGGCGGAAGTTAAATTACCTCCCTCTGGAAAAGTATTTAAATCCGTACATGACGAGATAAAACCACATCCCAAAGCCAAAATAAATAATTTATGAGCTAATTTCATATTGTTTCTTTTTAAAATTAATTATTAAAGTTTTATAGATATACCACCCGTAAGTGTCCGTAAAGGAGAGTAAGTATAGTTACCGGAAGTAGTAGAACTACCTAATCCTAATGATTGTCTAGGATCTAAGCCCTGACGTGCAGATAATACTCCTAAATTATCTCCTGACACAAATATACGCAAGCTTGAAAATTGTAATTTATTAATCAATTTCTTAGGCAAAGTGTATCCAAATACAATACTATTTAAGCTTAGGTAATCCGAGCTAACTAAGAAGCGGGAAGATTGATATTGATACGAAACATCAAGTGCATCTATCCTTGGAATAGTCAAAGAAGGATTTTCAGGCGTCCATGATTTCAATATATCTTTACTCCAGTTTGTTCCTTTAGAATCACCACTGTGCATTAAAGCTTCGTAAGTACCATCATACAATTTACCTCCTAACTGATATGAAAATTGAACAGAAAAGTCAAATCCATATGCATTCACCTGAGTACCAAAACCTCCGTATACTTTAGCCAGCGTGCTACCAAGATCCGTTTGTTTTGCCTTGGTATAATCATCTGTTATCGTCATATCACCTTTGTCAGGATCTACATAATACGTTGCTTTACCTGTTATTTGATCAACTCCGGCATATTCTGGCATATAAGTGTTATAAAGAGAACCACCTATTTTATAAATATAATTACTTCCTTTTTGACCTAATTCTTTAATAGCAGGTGCCAAATCGGTAA
>JAQTOL010000233.1 GCA_028748945.1 Paludibacter sp. | reverse complement strand
CCGTCTTTTTTTGCTTGTTTTACGATGGATGCAGCCCTGCTCATATCTTCGTATGAAGAATTGGTACAAGACCCGATCAGACCGACTTCCATAACCTGAGGATAATTTTTTTCTTTCACTGCTTTTGCAAATTCAGAAAGCGGATATGCAGCATCCGGAGTAAAGGGACCATTTACATAAGGTTCCAGTTCACTTAAATTGATTTCAATAACACGATCGTAAAAATCTTCCGGTTTTGCAATCACTTCCGGGTCTGCTTGTAAATGTGCGATAATGGTTTGTGCAGCATTTGCTATGGATGAGCGACCGGTAGCGATAAGGTATGCAGCTGATTTTTCGTCGAACGGGAACAGAGAAGTTGTAGCGCCTACTTCGGCACCCATATTACAAATTGTTCCTTTTCCGGTAGCGGATATTGAAGCGGTTCCTTCTCCGAAATACTCAATTACAGCATTTGTTCCCCCTTTTACGGTGAGTATTCCAGCCAATTTCAGAATAACATCTTTTGGTGAAGACCAACCGGAAAGTTTTCCTGTAAGTTTAACTCCGATAACTTTCGGCATTTTCAATTCCCAGGGTATTCCTGCCATAACATCCACTGCATCGGCTCCACCTACACCGATAGCTAACATGCCAAGACCACCTGCATTGGGTGTATGTGAATCGGTTCCAACCATCATTCCACCGGGAAATGCATAGTTTTCCAGTATTACCTGATGAATGATTCCTGCTCCCGGTTTCCAGAATCCAATACCAAATTTATTGGATACCGCACTTAAAAAATCGTATACTTCACGATTTGTTTCGTTGGCTGTTTTCAGGTCGGTAGCTGCAGCAATATGCGCTTGTATTAAATGGTCGCAATGTACCGTTGAAGGAACTGCAACCGTTTTTCTGCCTGAATTCATTAATTGAAGTAAAGCCATTTGAGCCGTAGCATCTTGCATGGCAACGCGATCGGGCGAAAAGTTGACATAATCAACTGCCCGATCGTAAATCTTAACCGGTTCTTCTGCAGCTAAATGTGCATACAGGATTTTTTCGGTGAGCGTAAGTGGCCGTTGAAGCTTTGACTTTATTTGATTAATTTTTTCAGGGAGGGTGGCGTATAGACGCTGAATCATTTTTTCTTCAAAAACCATATTTTTTGTATATTAAATCAATTTGTAATTATTTCAAATGCAAATATAATAAAAAAATTGTCAGCCACTGAGTTTCAAACTTTATTTTTAGATTTTAAACAAAATGAAACCCTAAATGTTCTACATTAATGTCTGGTTTAAAGAGTTTCAGGAAATAATTCACATATGAAGGTTTACGAAAGGTAAAGTTAATTAACATTTATTTCGTTTTTTCGTTTTATGTTCTAAAATCAATCATTTGACTAAGAATTTATAGCCGTTTTCAATTCATTGGAATAATCTCATTATATTCCTCAACGCTGGCTCCGGCAAAACAGGCTTCAATTATTTTACGTCCGGTTTCTGATAGTTCAGATGTTAAGTATTTCTTTAGTTCATTTTTGAAAAAATCAGTCAGTATTTCTGCACCGGCATCGTAGCCCTCTAATCCGACTTCCGGTTGTTTAAATACCTGTAAAAACCGTGATGGTATTTTAGCACCTTCTATTGTTAAATAGTTTAATTCGTAACCCAATAAGGGACATCTGGCAGCCCGGTACTGATCACTCCTTAATTTAGCGTTACCCCGTCGGGTTAAATATTCTCGCATCATTAATTGAGGTTTGAATCCTACTTTCCAAACGCCGATATACTGGTTTGGCACCAAAGTATATCGTGTGGCAGGTGTGGACAAAATTTGTTCCAATAACAAATTTGCATGGGTCACCATTTTTCCCGTGGCAAAAGGCCAATACGATCCTACACCTTCCGATTCCATATTTCCACCTCCGATAATGCTTGGATTAGCATGACCACGTGGAGCTACCAATCGCCATAACCAGGCCAATGCCGGTGGTAAAATGTGGAACATACCAATAATTCCATAATTCGGATCTTTTAGTGAACTTGGAGGAGTTCGAACTCCGAAACTGCGTACATCTACTGAAACTGCATGTTCAATAACATTTGGAACAATTTGCCGGGGAACAATAACACGCGGGTTAGGGCAACGTTTGCCGGGGGCATCCTCAATGTGATCCCAAATCAGAGCAGTGCAATCAGGATTTGACTTAATATTTAGAAAAAGTAAGGGTTCTTTTGCCATGATGGTGATTTTTTCTAATGAAGGATCATCACCATATTCATTTACACTGTCAACACGAATAAACCAGGAATTTTCCGCATCAATTACGGACAGTTTCCCGTTGTGTTTTTGAATACTTGGATGGCACAAAGCCATATCATCCGTTACGGGACTAAATGTTGAAAAAATGGGTAAACTGATTAAACGTTTCTCGGCTGTTTCAGTATTTTCTCCAATTAAAATCTGTCCGTTTGGTTCACGTAAAATATGTTGTAACATTTCACTTTTGCCACCACCACTGGCACCTTCGTGCATAAAAGTTGTTATGTTATCGTAGGGACTTATAGCCTGTACGGTTGAACAATGAGCTGTAATCCAACCTTCTTTTTCACCTTTGGTCAATAATGCCCCGTACAGACCTTTTTTTGCACTCGGACCGGGATACAAATTATAGGAATAAATTTCGTGTCTGTTTTCGGTTCTGTTATGCACTACAATTTGTTTTCCGTTAAAATGTGTGTGACGAAAAGTAGGGGCAACGTAGATAATTGAATCAATTGCAAATTTCTTTGAAATTTCAGCTAAAGGAATGATTTTTTGTAACATGGCTAATCCCATGGCAAAAAAACCTGCATTTGCAGGTGCGATGGCTATACCACCAACTCCTAATTCGCCATTTCCTGCAAAATACAGGAAAACAGCAAGTTCCTGTTGTTTCAGCCAATTGAAAGTTTCATCTTTTAATGATTGAAACTCGTATCCGAATCTTTTGTTAAAACGCTCTTTATCACTGGGTAAATTGTCAGCGATCAACATAGTATCCGGATCACGACGACGCATATAAGCTTCGGTATAATTTGCTGAAATTCCATTCGTTACTTTATGAACGACAGCCTCGGTAACTAAACCTTTACCCGGAATATCATATTTCACTTCGAAAGAATTTTTTCCCTTTCCTCCAACTGCAGCTAAAGCTAATTGCTCTACAGTTTCAAATACTGTGAATTTCACACAATGATTCAATAGTGTTTTTACATCTTCAGGTAATACAACATTTCTCTTTTCAAGTTCTTCAAAAAAATTGTTCATTCTTATACAAATTGATGGTAATTTAATCTATAATTTATCTGCAAAGGTAATTCATTGTTTCTTAATAAATGAAGTAATACTTAATCATTAACGTAGTTTTAGACTAAAAATTAGAGACAGAACCAATCAGGATTAATTCACCAACTTCAGATTTATTTCTTGCAGTGAAGGGGTGTTTTGAGTTAAAATATACATTGTCGCCTGCATGGATAAAATACTGTTGGTTATTAAGATAGAATTCAATTTCGCCACTAAGTACATGACCAAAAAATTGTCCGTTATTGTTTTTGAAAAAACCATCCATGTCGGAATTTTTTATAAACCGAATAAGGTAGGTGTCCATATGTTTGTTTAAATCGTGATTTGACAAGAAATAAAATTCCGAACCGCTAATATTTCGTTCGATAAATTTGATGTCTTCTTTTCGGACAACCGGATTGTTGCTAAGAGATTCATTCTCGCCAATTAATTCTCCTACTGTTGTTTGAAGATTCTCAGCTATCGATTTTAAAGTGATTATCGATGGAAATGCTTTCGATTTTTCAATCTGAGACAGCGCACTCGGACTTATGCCTACTTTTTTAGCTAAATCATTCAATTGCAGGCTCATTTGTTCTCTTTTTCGTTTTATTCTTTCTCCAATTCGTTTCATAAATAGATTGTTTTTGACAAAAGTACAAATAATTTAATAAATTAAGTGTTACTTAATTCTAAATGGATCGTTTTTCACAAAAAAAAAGTCATTAAGATAAATTTTATCAAAATGACCCGAGATCGTAATCATGTATCTTTTTTGAAAGTGTACGATTCTTTTAATTCTCTAATTGCCCAAACTTCCCTTTATTCAAATCTTCGTAAGCCTGTAATATTTCTTCTTTCGTATTCATAACAAATGGACCGTATGACTCAATATGTTCATTGATAGGTTCACCACTTAATACCAGCAGAATGGAATCTTTTGACGCTTCGAGCTGAATATCCGTTCCATTATTTGAGAAAAGAACAAAATGGTCGGTCAGTGCGATTTGTTCATTTAATTTAACCCTGCCATCGATTACCAAAATGCCGGTATTATAATGTTCAGGGAATGAGAAATTGACAATGGCTCCTTTTTTTATCTTGACATTGTACAATTCGATAGGTGTGAAGGTTGAAGCGATTCCTTTCGCTCCGTGATACTTTCCGGCAATAACTTCTATTATTCCAAGGTCATCGGGTAATTCAAATTTTCCAAACCGCTTGTGTGATAATGTTTGATACTTCGGTTTACTCATCTTGAATTTTGCCGGTAGATTAACCCATAATTGAACCATTTGCATCATTCCACCCTTCTTACTCCAACATTTTTCGTGATACTCTTTGTGCAAGACACCAGCAGCAGCAGTCATCCATTGGACATCGCCTTCTTTTATAATACCGCTGTTTCCGGCACTGTCGTGATGAGCTACTCTACCCTGATAAACAATCGTAACGGTTTCGAAACCACGATGTGGATGTACACCTACACCGCGTGGTTTATCGGTCGGATGAAATTCTGTTTTGGCATTATAATCCATTAGAAAAAACGGACTCATTCGTTGCAAATTCATTGTTCTGCTACCAGGGAAAAAAGTATGTACCCAAAAACCATCACCCACCATATGTGGTGACGGAGGTGCAATGATTTGTTCTATGGATCGAATCTTGTTTATTGTAAGTGAATTTTATACAATAAACAAATTAATGTATTATTTGGTTCGGGTTTTTTATGATTACCATGAACTTATATGACATAAATTGGTTAAATATTTAACATCCAGACTATTAGTTTGGAAAAATAAACAAGCAATCTATTCTGTAAAATTGCAGCAGTACTCAGATAAATATGGAAGGAATCACGAATTATTTAATGGAAGTAATTGTAATTTTAGCAGATGTAAGACCCTCAGCAGTTGCTTCCAGATTAATCTTACCTGAAATCTTACCTGCTTTCAGAAGTATAGTCGCAATTCCGGCTTCCGAAATTATCGGGTTTTGCCCTACCAGTTCACCGTTTCCCTTTAATGTAAACTGAATTGGAATGTCCGGATTAACAACCTGATTTCCTTTGCTATCGCAAATTTCGGCATACAAAAATACGACATCACTTCCATCGGCCTGAAGAGATTTTCCACTCCGGTCGTATGTTAATTTGATAAATGATGGCTTGCCGGCTGTACAAACGATGTCTTTCGTCACCGCTTTCTCTCCGATATATCCAACCGCTTTTAATTCACCCGGTTCATATTTTTGAAGGTTGAACACAAAAGGAGGGTAGGGTAGTTGTTCCGAAATATTGTCCTTTGTGTATGTTTTACGTTCTAGCAACTTATTGTTCAGATATAAAGCCACTTCATCACAATTTGAAAATATCTTCAAATTTTTGAAATCGGTTTTTTC
>JAQTOL010000232.1 GCA_028748945.1 Paludibacter sp. | reverse complement strand
TTCTCCACCTTCCTTAAACTGACATAACACACAAAACCCTGTGTCTGATAACCCATTTCAGTGATTAAATCCATATAGTTTTTAACTTGTTGAAGATAGGTTTTACTTTCCTTATCACCGAATTTATAATCCACAACGGTCGCTTCATTGCCTTTAATCAACACACGATCCGGACGATATTGCTCACCGGAAGGGACAAGAATCGTCGTTTCATTCAACACATGTGCATCAGTAGCAAACCAACTTTCAGTCTCCCTGAGATTCCAGAAATACTGTAATTCTTCCTCAACAATTTGACTTTCTTCTTCACTGATTCGTCCGCTATAAACTAAATCACGGATGGCTTTCGGTTGATCGGATTTGTGTATAATTTGTTTTAAAATATCGTGCATAATAATCCCGTAATTCAACCGGCTATCAGTCAGATTTTGACTTTCAAGCCAATAATCGGCACTCTGATGACGAATACGTAACCGATCGGAACTGCTGACGGACGGATAGACATTTACCTTCTCGTTGATATCATCACTTGGTTTATCATGATAAACGGCAGTAATCGGGTCACCTAATTCAAACACTTTCAATTCATCGTTATAAGACGCTGTTAAAGGAATAATCTGAGTATCCAGACCAGGAGTTTCCACCTGAAAACAAGCTGACAGCAGAACCGACAACGAATTTACTTTATCCAGTCCTTCCACTTCTTTTTTGGGAGCCGGAGCCAGACAAATCAATTCGTTTTTGGCACGGGTAAAAGCCACATAAGCCACATTCAAACTGTCGATATATTGATGCATTTGTTCATCAAAATAATTTTCGGCAAAAATGGATTGTCCCAACTTGGAACCATATTCGATGGGCAATAAGGGCAACTCATTGAAAGGTGCAACAGTAGGTTCACACCAGAGAATATTACGCATCCGGCTATCCACATCCCAATCGCAAAATGGCATGATCACCACTTTGAAGTCCAGTCCCTTCGATTTATGAACGGTCATAATACGCATGGCATTCTGATTGTCAGGAGTAGCTATGCATTGTTTCTCACCGTTTTTTTTCCACCAGCTAAGAAAACTGTTCAGATCGGCGGTTTTGTTATTCGAAAAGCGAAACACGACATCCTGAAATGCCTGAACAAATACCGCTTCGTTGTGCCACGACCCTACATTGAAAAGCGAAATAATTTGCTCCACCATATCGTAAAGCGAACTATGCTGAAGGGATTCCAATTGTTCATTTTCAATAATCGTAAACAATGAAGAAAAAGAATTTTCTACCCTCTTTTCATTCGAAAAACAGGCATTCAAAGCATCATTTTCAGTTTTATTTTGTTTGCCACGGGCATATTCATAATTGACGATGGTTTGTTGGATGCTATCAGCCGGATTGACGAACAGTTGCAAAACGCCCAGAATAAAACGGACGGATGCGGATGCGCCAATCAGCAAACCTTCGTTCCCCATAATATCATAACAAATTCCATCTTTTGCTTCAGGCGTCGTTTTAAAGTTCAGCAATTTACGAATCACCTGTTGTTCTTCTTCATTTTTACGTACCAGGAAGCAAATATCATTCGGACGATAACCGCGTTCCTGCAAATCTTCCAATATAGCCGGCAAGCGGTTCAGACTTTCGGCTTTCCAGCCATCTTCATTCTCGTCGCGCTCAATAAAACGAACCTGAACCCTACCGACAGAAGCATTCTTCGATTTTTCCTGATGTATATTGGAGTAAGCATGCTCTATTTTATGTGTCAATGCTTCCAATGCAGGATAAACAGGCAAGACGGGATTCAGATTTTCGTTGAGTTTACTTTGCAATAATTGTGCGGCTCGAAAGAAAAACGAATTATTAAAATCAACAATGTTCCGGTCGCTCCGCCAGTTGGTTTCGAGATTTTCTTCGTGAATTTGTTCGGGACGAAAATCAGTCAGAATCTGTTCATCCAGCAGTTTCCAGTCGGAATTACGCCAACGGTAAATGCTTTGTTTCACATCGCCCACCACCAGATTAAATTTTCCGGACGACAAACTATTATCCAGCAAGGGCTGAAAATTCTTCCATTGCAACGTTGATGTATCCTGAAACTCATCGATCATAAAATTATCAATCTGGATGCCCGTCTTTT
This sequence comes from Paludibacter sp., assembly GCA_028748945.1. Lineage (GTDB taxonomy): Bacteria > Bacteroidota > Bacteroidia > Bacteroidales > Paludibacteraceae > Paludibacter. Next base: position 3,588 of record JAQTOL010000232.1, on the reverse strand, counting down.
CATAGACAAAAGGAGCATCGCTGTTATCGATAATTTTATTGAGCAGCAAATTGGTGTCCGAAATCAACATGCTGTTTTGTTCTTCGGTCAGTTTCTTAATCTGCACCGCCAGATCGGATAAAATACCGAGTGTATTGATGTGTTTCAGCACCAGCAAAGCGGAGTTATACGTAATAATATCAATCTGCAAAAACTCCCTCAATTTAGCAAGCCGTTGCTGTAAACCTCCGTTGTACGCACTTTCAATGGCAGAAATCGTACTCTGAGGAGTTGATTTTGCGTAACAATTTCCGACATCTTCCGACAGACTCAGAAAAGTGGCACTCACATCCATTCCGCCATTGTACAGTCTGTCCAGCGTTTTCATAGCCGAGCGTGAACCGCCTTTGAAACTGTCGGTCATCAGTCCGTTTTGCGCGATGATATTCAATGCTTCGGTGGCAGTTTGTTTTACTTTGGCTTCGAAATCGATCTTTATCTGTCGCAGACTTTTGCGGTAACTATTCAGAAACTCCCGTTCGTGCAATTTCTTATTTGTATCTTCAGCTTTGTGCTGGTAACTTTCTTTAAAAACTTCTTTGCCCAATTCCATGATATTGCCGCGCATATTCCAGTTTTCCGATTGCTCTATGCGTTCTTCTGCAAACCGGGTGAGCCATTGCAGCAATTGTTTGTTTTCCGGTTTCGAAAGATCCAAAAACAGGTTATCCACCGATTGTTCAAGCGTGGAACTGCTGTCCAATTCCAGATTATAACCCCCATGCACACCAATATCGCGTGCAAACGAACGAATAACCTGCTGGAAAAATTTATCGATGGTACTAATGGAAAATGAAGAATAATCGTGTAGAATGGTAGTCAGAATATGCTTTGCACGAACATTAACCGCTTCATCAGCCATGCTGAATTTATCCATCAATCCGGCACGATAATCCGACGGTTCGCCTTGTGCCAACGCGTGTAATTCTTTTAGGATGCGCGATTTCATTTCGTCGGTAGCCTTATTGGTAAACGTTACCGCCAGGATGCGACGATGCGTACGCTCCCGTTTGGGATCGAACAACAAGTGAATATAGTCTTGCGTTAACCGGTATGTTTTGCCCGAACCGGCGGAGGCACGATAGATGTTGAGCATGTGAATTAATTCATAATTTATAATGCATAATTCATATTCTATATTGCGAGAATAAGTTTTTTTGCTAGCCTTCCTAAAGTTTAACTCCTTCTTTCAAAAACCATCTGCCCGAAGGTCTCGGGCAGTTGCCCAGAAAGAAGAGTCATCTGTCCGGAACAATAATCCATCCGCCCGAGGACCCGGGGCGGCTTCCCCAAAGAAAAAGCTGTCTGCCCGAAGACTTCGGACATCTTGCCGAGAGCTTATGACACCTTCCCTAAACAATAATCCATCTGCCCGAAGACTTGGGGTAGCATCCCCAAAGGAAAAGGCATGTTCCCTAGAGCTTCGGGCAGCTCGTTAATCCTATCCGCAACATGACTTAAGGGATTTTCAAGCTCAAAGATACAGATTAGTTTCAAAAAATCAATGGAAATAAAAAGGATTGGTATCATTCATAGAAACTTCTTGAGATGGGATTAGCTGATACAATATCGGCTGAACTTTCTGTTGAAATTCAGCCGATACCTTAATTTAATTTTATAGTTATTGTGAAATATATCTTTGGGGCACCCTTTGTAGCTTTTCAAGAAAATGAAAAATAATTCGGGACTCCTAAAAGTTCTTCTACATTCGTATTTCGTCAAAACCAACTACTGAGATAAAAAACCGTCTGTAGAATTATTAGCCTCTCTCCCAAAAAGTCAGGGCTTTGTATGCATCAGGATACAAGTAAAAATAAGTACTCACCAGTATTACTAAATGAATGGTATAATCCATTGCAATTGTCAGATTATATTTTACTTCGTTCTTGTCAATTAATTTGACTTTTAATTTGCCGGTAAAATAATCAACAACAAGGTGCAAAACCCCGTTAATCAGGCTATAAACAAGGCCTTGCAGAATAGTTAACCCAAGCAATACCGGACTTAGAATTATAAAGACCAGCGTATACAAACCAACATGTTCCAGTAGGTAGCGTTTATTCTCTCGTTTCAATTTACTTATTCTATTGCTTTGCAGAAAGAAACCTGCAAAAACATGCAATATAAAAATTACAACTAATGTTTTAATCATGGCATTATTGATTTAAAGGTGTGTTTATTAATTATATTAGTTTAATCAAGTATTTGTTCAATAATTATATAAGCCACTTTATTCTGACTTACGGGTTATTTCAAATTGTCAAAAAAAGAAAATGTTTTCAGTAGAATTCAGCTAATAAAAATAATTCTACCTCAATAATTTAAACACGGTAGGGGAGTTGCATTGTTGATAAAACATATTTTTGAATCCGTTTAATCAGAAACAGGAGCAATACCGTAATCAATATATTAATTCCACTGAATAAGTGAATCCTTAAATAAAAGCAAATAGGTAATTATTAATATTGAAACATGTAATGTATAGTCAATAACAGTGGTAATTTTATATTTTAGATTCGTTTTATCCACATACTTCGTTTTAAATTTACCGGTAACATAATCGACACCCAGATGTAAAACACCATTGATCAAACTATATACGAGTCCCTGCAATATGGTCAATTCAAGCAATATGGGACTAAACACAATAAAAAACAAAGTGTAAATGCCGACATGGAGAAAAAGATATCGCTTTTTTTCACGCTTTAATTTGCTGACTTTCTTGCTTTGCAGAAAAAAGCCTGCAACAACATGCATTACAAAAATGAGAATAAAAATTTTGTACATAATAAATGTTCTTTTTAAAAAGTGTTACTATATTAATAAATCTAAGATTAACAGTTTTTTGTTTTATAAAGAATTCAAAAATACAACAAGTTTTGGAATTGACAAATAAAACCTGTTATTATTTTAATTTTTGTAAATATTGTTGGAAGGAAAATGACAATATAAATTATTCAGCATCGGTTGATACAGCATCGGCTGAATCTCAAAATGAAATTCAGCCGATGCTGTAAAAGAATTTTTCATATCCATTTATACAAGACAATTAATACAGCCTTGAAACGAATAATTAATTACCAGATTAAAAATTATTTCTTTGTGGCAGATGTTGTTGCACCTGTTGTGGTGTCAACCGGTGGATTTGTTGATGAACAACTTACAATGCCTAAAAATAATATAAATAACACCAGGGTGCGGTAGATGAAATTCTTACTTTTCTGTCTCATATTTTTGTATTAATTATAAATATGAATCTAAAACGAATTGAGAATTGAAAAGTTGTATAATTTATTTATTACAGGGTTCAATTTAACTTTGTTTATCCCCGGGTAGAACAAAATAAACATTTCCTAAAGCTTGATTGGATTCTTGTTAAATTAAACAGATTGCAATTGGGATTTCATTCAGATATTATTTAAAATTTATTTTTTTTACCTTAAACCACATTTCAAGCAATATTTCAGCAATCTTCATCCTAAAATCACCTTGTATAAGTATTTCGCCATTCCTTGATGAACCACCTGCGCCACATTTTACTTTCAGCAT
>JAQTOL010000231.1 GCA_028748945.1 Paludibacter sp. | reverse complement strand
TCACAGATATTTTCCTTTTTGAGTTTTTGAGCTATAAACACGACAATTCAATTAATAATTCACAATTCATAATTTAAAAAATAAAACAAGCAAATTACAATGGATAACACCAAAGTAATTTAGTTCCCCTTTAGGGGTTAGGGGTTTCAAAGTTCCAGTCACCTTCTTCATCTACAAATGTAGGTTCCACAAAATCTTCCAGATCGCGACGTTCCTTTTTGGTCGGTCGACCGGCACCACGATCCCGTCCGCTTTGTCCGGCAAGTTTGGCGAGTTCTATTAATTCCAACTGATCAGGTGTGGTTACATTCTCCATAAAGCCTGCAACCAACTTCGCGTTCATCCTGTTTTCGGAAAGTGCCAATACTTTAAACGAAAAAAGAATCGGATTGCGTTTAATGGAAATCACATCGCCCACTTTGACATTCCGTGAAGGTTTTACCTGTATATTTTGAATAATGATTTTTCCTTTTTTACATGCTTCGGATGCCAACGTTCGTGTTTTGAACAGGCGTACGGCCCACAACCATTTGTCAATTCTTACTTCTGTTTTCATTGTTTATTAGTTGACTAGTTAATTGGTTGATTAGTCAATTAGCTAAATAGTTGGTTTTCAGTTTTTCTGATTATTTAGACTTGTATTTTTTGTCAGGGTAGTTGAACTTACAACCAAATATATTTTATCATCTTGATTGACCAATTAACTAATCAACCAATTAACTAATTACTAATAACTAATTACTTCTTATTAAATTGTGTCATGGTTAATTCCAGTCCGGCCATGCAGAAACTTAGAATCATTTCACAGGCAATTTCAGCCCTTTCAGGTAATACTTTGGCTTGTTCCGATGTCCATTTACCCAACACATAAGCTATTTGCTGACCCCGTTTGAAATCGTCGCCCAATCCGAAACGTAAACGGGCGTAGTTATTATGACCGAGGATTTCCTCAATGTTTTTCAGTCCGTTGTGTCCAGCGGGCGATCCTTTTGGTTTAAGTCTTAATGTGCCAAAAGGCAATGCAATATCGTCAACCACTACCAGCACATTTTCCAGAAGTACATTTTCCTTTTGCATCCAGTAGCGCAAAGCATTACCACTCAGATTCATAAAAGTGGAAGGTTTAAGTAAAATAAGGGTACGCCCCTTGATTTTTACTTCGCAAGTGGCTCCGTAGCGGTTTTCGCTAAAAAAAACATTGGACGCCTTAGCAAAAGCGTCCAATATTGTAAAACCTATGTTATGACGGGTATCCTGATATTCTGAACCTATATTGCCCAATCCAACAATTAAGTATTTCATTTACACTCTGATTATTTAACGGCAGTAGCGGCAGCACCACGGGCGGCTCTTGTCAATTTAACCTGTGCAACAACGGCGTTTTTAGCATTTAAAATTTCCAGTTTACCAACTGAAACTTTCGCAACCTGAATAGATTTACCCAATCCAAGTTCAGTAACATTAATCACGATATTTTCAGGAATTTGAGTATATATTCCTTTTACTTTCAACTTCCGCATTTCGAGAGATAATTTACCCCCTGCTTTTACCCCTTCGGCCAAACCTTCGAGTTTAACCGGTAACTCAACAACAACCGGTTTGGTTTCTGTAAGTTCAAGAAAATCAATATGTAAAACATTATCGGTAACCGGGTGAAATTGTAATGCTTTCATGATGGCTTTTGATTTTTTTCCATCAACATTTAAATTTACAACATACACTTCCGGTGTATAAATCAATTTACGTAAATCACTTTTTGTAGCTGTGAAGTGTACATTGTCACTTACTCCATACAATACACATGGTACATTTTCTGCAACGCGATCAGCTTTAGTCGCTTTTTTCCCAAGGTCAGTTCTCACTGTACCGTTTAAATCAAATGTTTTCATTTAGTTGTTTTTGTGTTACTCAAAATTTAAGCGTTTTATTTTTAAGTGATTAGTCGCTTAATTTCCCATCACACTTTCTTTCTCAAAAAAGTGGTACAAAAGTAGTTATATTTTTATGAACCTGCAATAACTGGCCTGAAAATTATTCAGATGGTCGTACGATTGTTCCTGTATTGTTTTGATAAAGGAATAATTATCCGGGAAGTGCAAAACCGGATCCGTTTTTCATTTTTTCTAAAATTTATAAATTTGTTTTTTTGTCTGTTTCAACGAAAGAATTCCAGCAATTCCACTTCAATTTACTCCAGAATTAAGTACTTTTGCGATACATATTTTAAATAATGATGAATGAACGAAACAATTGGGCGCATGACTCCATTTATTGTAATGGATGTTTTGGAGCGGGCCAACGAATTGCAGCGTGAAGGAATAGAAGTTATTCATCTCGAGGTAGGTGAACCTGATTTCAATATGCCTGAATGTATTGTTCAGGCGGCAGTGGAAGCGCATCATAACGGTGCAACCCATTATACCCATTCGTTGGGCGATCCTCAGTTGCGTTTGGCTATAAGTGAATTTTATCAATCGGAGTACAATGTTACAGTTGAACCGGAATGTATCGTGGTAACTTCAGGCTCATCGCCGGCCATTTTAATGGCTTTAATGTTGCTATGCCAACCCGGTGATGAAGTAATTATATCCAATCCCGGTTATCCCTGTTATCGCAATTTTACATTGGCTTGCCATGCTGAACCGGTTTTCGTCTCCCTGCATGCTGAAAACGGGTTTCAATACAATGTAGATGAAATCAGAGCAAAAATTACCGACCGGACGCGTGCAATATTTGTCAACTCGCCGATGAATCCAACCGGGACTCTGGTGGATGATGACGTTTACCGGGAACTGGTTAATCTTAATATTCCTGTTATTTCTGATGAAATTTATCACGGATTGGTTTACGATGGACGGGCTTCAAGTATTTTGGAATTTACCGATAAAGCATTTGTTGTAAACGGATTTTCAAAGCGTTTTGCCATGACCGGATTGCGTCTGGGATACCTGATAGCTCCCAAAGAATGCATGCGTTCATTACAGATATTGCAACAAAATTTATTTATTTGCGCTCCAAGTACTGCACAAAAAGCAGGCATTGCAGCTCTGCGCGAAGCAAATTCGGATGTAGACCTGATGCGTTCCATTTACAATGAACGGCGTATTTATTTAATAGAACGACTTAAAAAGATGGGTTTCGTCATTCAAACTGAACCACAGGGTGCATTTTATATTTTCTGTGACGCCAGACGATTCACGTCCGACTCGTATGGTTTTGCTTTTGATGTGCTCGAAAAAGCACACGTTGGGATTACTCCCGGAGTTGATTTTGGAACGGCTGGCGAAGGTTTTGTCCGTTTTTCCTATGCAAATTCAATAGAGAATATCAGGATAGGAATGGATAAGCTGGAAAAGTATTTGAGTGAATTAATTCAGCTACAAACAGATGGAGTGACTCTGAGCTAATAATATTTTTTAAATTTGTGATAATAAATGCACTGACACGGTAGTTAATCCAAAAAATAGTATTATATTTGCGGGCTCAAAATGCAGAGATATTTTTAAGTCGAATTTTTAAATTAAGGAGGAAACAAACAATAGCTAAACAATTAACTATCAGGCCTTACAGGGGTCGGGTAAAAGAACAACCCAATCGGATAAACGAAAAAATCAAAGGGCTAAAAGAAGTTCGTTTGGTCGGTGATAATGTAGAACAAGGTGTATATCCTTACGAGGAAGCCATTCGTCTTGCAGATCAACTCGAGTTAGATTTGGTCGAAATATCTCCAAATGCTGTGCCGCCGGTTTGTAGAATTGTGGATTATCAAAAGTTTTTGTACCAAATTAAAAAACGGGAGAAAGAAGCGAAAGCTAAAACGGCAAAAGTTGTTTTAAAGGAAATTCGTTTTGGTCCTCAAACTGATGATCATGATTACAATTTCAAATTAAAACATGCTATTGGTTTTTTAAAAGAAGGCTGCAAATTGAAAGCTTATGTGTTTTTCAAAGGAAGATCCATCCTTTTCAAGGAACAGGGAGAAATTTTATTGCTCCGTTTTGCCAGTGAACTTGAAGAATATGCCAAAGTAGATCAATTGCCTAAATTGGAGGGAAAACGTATGATTATCATGATGTCACCCAAAAAAGGTAAGTAAAAGATATTAAATTCCGATTTTACAATTAAAATAAAAATAGTAACAATGCCAAAAATGAAAACTATCTCCGGTGCTAAAAAAAGGTTCACCCTTACCGGAACAGGAAAGATCAAAAGAAAACATGCTTTTAAAAGCCACATTTTGACCAAAAAGACAAAAAAGCAGAAACGTAACCTGACTCATGTTGCTCTTGTTCACAAGACTGATTTGAATAATGTTAAAGCAATGCTTTGTTTGCGCTAGAAGTCAAACTTTACTTTTTTAATCACATTTTCATAGTCTAAAACAGAATGCCTTTAGCCTAAAGTTCGCTTTGAAAGGCGACGCTAACATTCACAAATCATTTAATTATGCCAAGGTCAGTAAACCACGTTGCTTCACGTAAAAGAAGAAAAAGAATTTTAAGTCTCACCAGAGGTTATTTTGGAGGTCGTCGTAATGTATGGACCGTAGCCAAAAACACATGGGAAAAAGGATTGCAATATGCGTATCGCGATCGTAAAAACAAAAAACGTACATTCCGCGGATTGTGGATTCAACGTATCAATGCTGCAGCCCGTTTAGAGGGTTTGTCGTATTCAAAATTGATGGGCGCTTTACACAAAGCAGGTATCGAAATGAATCGCAAGGTATTGGCCGATTTAGCCATGAATCATCCGGAAGCTTTCAAAGCTATCGTTGTAAAAGCGAAAAATGCTTAAGCTTTTTTATAAGACAAAAAAGACCGTTGAACTTTTGTTCAACGTTTTTTTTTTTGTCTTGATTTTTATACTTTGTGTAATAGGTGTTTTCGCTTCCAGTAAGCATATCCGACAGCCATTAACATCAATAACCAGTAACCATCACCAACCGGGATAGGTGGACCTGTTGGATCACCACCGGGATCGGTTCCACCATCCAGGGCACCTGCCGATGCTCCCTGTCTTGTTGTGACTGTTGGATCCTGAACTGTTGTCAGGTCGCTGGTCATAGAGATTGAACCGACACCATTGTTTTGAGTAGTTGTATTACTTTGAGTACTTCTACTGAATCCAAAAGTGGCAATGCCTGAAACGCCACCTGCACCGTTTGTAGCAGTTCCTCCGGTACGACCGGTGGTTGCCGGTGTTGATACGCTGTAATTCGTTCCATTATTGATTTTACTTGTACCTGCAAACGAATTAACCGCATAACTTTTTGGTTCTGGCGTATACACCGGAATTCCTAAGTCCGGGGTATCATATTGTTCGCTGTAATTGTGCGTCTTTGGAGCATTGGCTATTCCTCCACTGAAATTTACACCCTGACTATAAACAATGTATTTGTTTCCGGTGTACAAATCGGGACTACCAATAGGCGAATAGACGATTACCAGAGCCAGAATAGCCCAGGATAAGATCCACAACAATATTTTGCCTCCTTTTTTTGTCACTTTTTATTGTACTATTAATCGTTTACTTACTTTTTCACCTCCTGCTATTGCCATAGCAATATAGGCTCCCGGTCTTAGACTATTGGTTATTGTAGTTACATTATTGCTGCTAAATGGCACTTTCATAAGGTAATGTCCTGCAATATCGTACTCCCTACACTCACCATCAGCACTTCCAACGTTCTGAACATAGATTGAATTTCCGGCACTAAATACTCTAACTTGTGTTTCAGCATCCGGTGCATTTTTTTCATACGGACTGGTTAC
>JAQTOL010000230.1 GCA_028748945.1 Paludibacter sp. | reverse complement strand
CGGGCATTAAGTTATTCGGCATTTTTATCGGATGATTTATTATCAGCAGCTTTCTTATCGGCTGCTTTTTTATCAGCAGCTTCTTTAGCCTTTCGCTCAAAATAACCCCTGAAGAGAAAATTATGTTTGGCTGCAGTCATATTCTCATCCAAACCTTTAGAACTCCTTTTCAGATTTATAATAGCCTGGTTCAGATTCTCAGCCATAACAGTATCTCTTATCAACCGTCCAATTGTACCATTCCCTTTATTTAGTTCGTTCATAACAATTGACAATTGTCCTGAAATATTTTCCACATTATTTACGGTTGCATTCAGTTTTGCCATAAGGGTATCTGTTCCGGTCAATCCACGGGAACTCTTTCTTAAATTAATAACAGACTGGTTTAGATTTTCGGCAATGGTTGTATCGCGGATTAAACGACCCAACGTACCATCTCCTCTGTTAATTTTATTCATTATGCCGGCCAGCTGTTTAGAAATAACTTCGGCATTTGCTGCCGTTACTTTCAAACTCCCCATGATAACATCCGTACCTTTTAGTCCTCTTGAAAATACATTTAGATTGGCTATGGTCTGGTTTAAATTCTCGGCAAGGATGGAATCCTGAATTAACCTGCTAAGCGTTCCGTGCCCTTTATTAATATCAAACGTAATATCGGAAAGTTGATGTGAAATCTTTTCAGCATTGGCTGTCGTTACATCCAGACGAGCCATGATGGTATTAGTTTCTATTGTTTCCAATGATTCAAGTCGTTGTCCTTCTTTGGCTAAGGGTGCTTCGGAGCTGCCCTGTGTAAGAATTAAAAGTTTATCGCCAATGATTCCTTCGGAACCGATGGTGAGTTTACAGTCGGATTTGATAAACTGCCACACATCTTTTTTAATCATCATATCTACCCGCACAGCCGTGTCATTAATCAGTACGATATTGTCCACTGTTCCTACATTAATTCCCGAAAACCGTACATTATTTCCAACCTGTAGACCACTTACATTGGAAAAAGTGGTGGTAAGTTTAAATACCGGGTTAAATAAATTCTTTTGTTTCCCTATTATGAATATGGCAAGTACAAAAAGCCCTAACCCTGCTGCAACAAATAATCCAAGTCGGATTTTAAAATTTTGAGTATGATTTTCCATAAAACTATTTACTTTAACCCCTAACCCCTAAGGGGGAATTGAAGTTACTTTTGTCTAGCATATTATTCTTTTTATTCATTTCATTAATCAACACTATTATTTTCCCCTTTAGGGGCTAGGAGTTCCTTTTTTAGTCCCCCTTTAGGGGGATTTAGGGGTCACTATAAACTATTTCCCCGTTTCTCTTTTCATTTTTTCCTTTTTGGCAGCGTCTTTTTTGGCTTTCCTGTCGAAATATCCTTTTAACAAGAAATTATGTTTAACTGCAGTCATGTTTTCGTCCAGACTTTTTGAACTTTGTTTCAGGTTCACAATCGTTTTATTAAGGTTTTCAGCAAGGGTTGAATCCTGAACCAAACGACCCAGTGTTCCTTTTCCACCATTAATTTTAACCATTATTTCAGCCAGTTGTCCAGTAATAACTTCCACATTGCCGGATGTTACATTTAAACTCGCCATTATAGCATCTGTTTCCACCGGCTCATTCGAATCGAGTCGTTGTCCTTCTTTTGCCAATGCTGCATCGGAACTTCCCTGTGAAATAGTCAAAAGCTTATCGCCGATAAGTCCTTCCGAACCAATTGAAACTTCACTGTCGGACCGGATAAATTGCCAGACATCTTTTCTTATCAACATATCTACTTTTACTGTCGAATCATTAATAATCCGGATATTGTCCACCACTCCGACATTTATTCCGGAGAAACGGACATTATTCCCAACCTGCAATCCACCCACATTGTAAAACGTAGTGGTCAGTTTAAAAACCGGGTTAAACAGGTTCTTTTGTTTACCAATGATAAATACGGCCAGCATAAATATTGCTAAACCTCCGGCTACAAATAGCCCTAAACGAATTTTGAATTTTTGAGTATGCGTGTCCATGATTTTTTTATTTATACCCCTAACCCCTAAAGGGGAATTGAAGTTACTTTTGTTTTGTATATTTTTATTCTTTTCAAAGTGTTCATAATTATCAGAACTAATTTTGTCCCCCTTTAGGGCTTAGGGGTCCTTACTTAAAGAACGCTTTAATAACCTTATCTTTCGAATTTTCATAACCGTCTATATCTCCATCGGCATAAATCTGACCGTTTTGTAACATAATAAGCCGGTCGGCTGTTGCACGGGCACATTCTATGTCATGTGTTATGATAATGGATGAAGTTTTGTATTTCTTCTGGATATCATTGATCAGAACACTTATTTCGTCTGATGTCACCGGATCGAGTCCTGTCGTAGGTTCATCGTACAAAATAATTTTTGGATCAACAACTATGGTTCGTGCCAGACTGATTCTTTTACGCATTCCTCCCGAAAGTTGAGATGGCATTTTGTACAATGCATCACTTAATCCGACATTTTCCAGTACTTCTTCAATTTTTACATTTCTGTCTTTCTCACTAAGTTCTGTTTTTAATCTGATTAATGGAAATTCAAGGTTTTGCTTCACGGTCATTGAATCGTACAGGGCTCCGCTCTGAAACAAAAAACCTATTTCCTGACGTACTTTGCCCAGTTCCTTAACTGTCAATGCCGTTACATCATGATTAAATACCTGAATTGTACCGCTATCCGATCTTAATAAACCCACAATACATTTTATCAGTACGGATTTTCCGCTGCCCGATTTTCCCAGCACAACCAGATTTTCACCATTGTACAGTTTCAATGAAAGATCTTTCAAAACCTGCTGTGTCCCGAAAGATTTACATAGTTTTGTTATTTCAATAATCGGATCATTGGGATCTATCTGAACGGTATCTTCAACCGGTAATTCTGTTTGTTCTGTTTTCATAATACAAGCATATCAGTAATTTGTACAGCAATCATATCTACAATCAACACCAGCAATGACGCCAGTACAACAGCTGAATTTGCCGCTTTTCCCACACTCTCGGTTCCACGCCCGGCATTGTATCCTTTATATGTTCCAACCAGACCGATAACGATACCAAAGAAAAATGTTTTGATAATGGCAGGTATAAAATCAATAAAATCAATATGACTGAATGCCTGAGAGAAAAACAAAGTCAATGTGACATCACCTTTCAGATTGGCTCCCATCCAGCTTCCCAGAATACCCATCGCATCAGCATATAATACTAACAGCGGAATCATAAGTGTTGCCGCCCAAACCCTTGTCACCACCAAATAGCGCATAGGATTCGTGGAAGATACTTCCATGGCTTCAATTTGCTCGGTTACTTTCATGGAACCAAGCTCTGCTCCCATTCCCGAAGCAATTTTGCCGGCACAAATCAATGCTGTGATAACCGGTCCCATTTCACGAATCAGAGAAACAGCAACCATTCCAGGTAACATGGTTACGGCACCAAAACTGACCAAAACAGGTCGTGATTGTATGGTTAGTACAAAACCCATGATGGTACCGGTAACAGTAATAAGTGGTAATGATTTATATCCGATAACAAAACATTGATGTAAAAATTCCCGTAGTTCGAATTTGCGGGTAAATGTTTCTTTTATAAAATGGGTTATAAACAAGATGACATCCGCAAAATCGGTCAGAAAATTATTGGCAATCTCTGTCTTTTCAATTGTTTTTTCACTCAGCTTCAACGTGTGATGTATCACAATTTGTTTGGCTTTGCTAACAGGTATTTTTATTTTCATATACTGTTATTTATTATTTGTGTTACATGTATTTCAGTTCCTATCGTGTTTAAATGACTTTATTTTTTGTAAACCCTGATTCAAAACGTCCATCAGTTTATATCATGCAAATATAGAGGATTAAAGAACCTTGAAAGTTACATAACTTTAGATATTATTTACAAGATTCACACATCTTCAAATGATAATTCATAATTCATAATTATGAATTATGAATTATGAATTAATCTGTGAATTATGTAACAATAAGTCGGATTTATGTAACAGTTAAGGGTTTTTTAGACTGTACTTTTGCTTACAATAAAAATATTAAAAAACAAATCAGATGAAACAAATAGGAATAGTAATAATGATACTTGGTTTAGGATTAACGTTGTTTACTGCTGTTACCTTTTTTACGCGGGAAAAAGTGGTTGATCTGGGTGTCGTCGAAATAACAAAAAACCAACCTCATTACCTGAATTGGTCTCCATTTATTGGAATGGCCGTAATGGTGGTAGGTGGATTTATGATTTACCTGGATAAAAAGAAGGGATAAATTGCAGACAGTAATAGTCTTCTAAAAAAACAACCCATGATAAAAATACAAAATAAGAAAATTTTGATTTTGATGAATTTTGATCCCAAGGCTTTTAAAATTGCTGATGAAGGATTTACAATAGCAAAAGAAATGGGCGCTGGTGTTATATTAGTCAGGATTCAAATAGATTACATAACTTATTCTTTGACTTACATGAAATTGGATCAAACCATTATAAATGATGATGAGATGAGGGAAACAACATTTCGCGATTTTCTTGATAAATCAAAAAGTTTTCAACCTGATATCGGATTAACTCAACGGAATGTAAAGGTAGGTAGTTTTGCGAAATCAATTTTAAACACTGCAAGAGAATTGAAAGTGGATTTGATTGTGATGGGATCTTTAAACTCAAGATGGTTGGAAGAACTGCTGCTTGGCAGAATCATGAATGAAGAATTACAAAAATCTACCGTTCCTTTTTGCATTATTCATGGAAAGGATTATTCAAAAAAAATGCAGATCCAGTTAAGTTGATGTGAAGAGACAAAAGTAAATATTTTATAGTAAATAGTTTATAGTAAGTGGTTTATGGTAAGACATTTTACCTAAAAAATATATGGTAATTATGAAGTATAATCCCGATAACTATCGGGAGAATTATGAATTATGAATTATAAATTATGAATTATAAATCAATCTGTGAATCTTGCAAGTCATATCAATAATTATGTAAGATATCTTTCTTTAAAAGTCCCACCTTTGCTAAGTGAAAAATAATTCACAAAAAAAAATCAAAAAGGTATGAAAACAAAGAATCTATTAACAGCCGTTGCCCTTGCGTCGGTTGTATTATTTGGGAGTTGCAGCACGAATGATCCGGTAACAAATGTGGATAATCCCGTTGCAATTCCAATTCAAAACACGAAGATGGCAACAGTTGATTTAAGCGGATCATCAAATTTTGCAGTACTTGCAGGTTCATCCATTACAAGTACCGGAGCTACTAATATCACCGGTGATATGGGATTAAGTCCCGGAACTTCTTTTGGAGGATTTCCTCCCGGAATTTTAGTGGGAACCAAACAAATTAACACTAACCTTGCTGTACAGGGAAAACTTGATTTAACCGCTGCCTATAATGACGCAGCCGGTCGGACAAGTACCGATATTGTAACACTATCGGGTAATATCGGTGGACTTACACTTACACCGGGGCTTTATAAAACAACTTCTTCGTTGGCCATTTCGTCGGGTGACCTGACCTTTGATGCGAAAGGGAATGCAAATGCTGTTTTTATTATTCAAATTGCCTCTTCATTAACCACGACTTCAGGTCGTAAAGTATTTCTGAAAGGGAGTGCTTCGGCTTCCAATATCTTTTGGGTAGTCGGCAGTTCGGCCACTTTTGGTACTACGTCTGTTTTTAAAGGAACCATCCTTGCTATGCAATCCATTACTTTCAATACCGGTGCTACCCTCGATGGT
>JAQTOL010000229.1 GCA_028748945.1 Paludibacter sp. | reverse complement strand
AATTTTATATACCTAAATATCAATATATTAACTGATTAGTAAAACGACAATATCTAGATGTAATATTTTGTAATGCATAAAAGTGTGGTTAAATTTACAATATGTAAATATATTCATAACTTTGAGGCATAATTACTAATTCTACCGGGTTTTAATAGTATATTTTAAGTAATATGCTTGTAATTTTTACATTCATAATTTTATATCATCATACTTATTTGTGAAAATCGCGGATGATTAAAAGAATTGAGAGCAACTATTTTCATGGACTTTGATATATGAGCTACCCTTAAGTATAAATAAAGACTGTTGATTATTTTAATTATTAATTGCTAATAAGTAATTTGTCGAAAAAAAAAATCTGGCATATTCAATGACAAGAATTCAGATACATCATTAAATTAATTATTCTGTTTATAATCTTTCCTGCAAATGAAGAGATTCTTATTACTGGTTTACTCGTTATTAATTTTCACAAACGTTTTTTCGGAAGGTAAGGACTTTTCGAAATGGTCAGTTACCGCGGAATATGGATTGAATTATGTGTTTGGTGATTATATAGAAGAGGTTTCATCTCCACTACCACCAACCTACGGATTAACAGTTGAATATGGACTTACTCCCGCCTGGGGTTTAGCAGTAGATTTTTACAATTTTCCATATAAAGGAGTAAATGGTACCAAAACTGCTTCATTTACAGCTGATTTAATTTGCTCGGATTTAAATGCCACCATTAATTTTACGAAATTAGTTTTTCCCTATTCCCATTCAAAATTTTCGTTTAACGGAAGTATTGGTGTGGGTGTTGCACGTTACAGCACAGAATTTACTCAACCATATGCCATTGGTGGGATAAATCATCCAATCATTGATAGTATTACCCCTCAAAAATTAGTCACATCAATACCTGTTTCCTTTTTATTCGAATATAATCTGACTAATCAACTGGCTTTAGGCGTCAGAGCCCATTACAGGGCATATATGACCGATAATTTGGAAGGTGCACCTGTTCTTAACTGGAAAGGAAGTACCAACGACTATATAGCGGCCATTACTTTGTCGGCCCGATATAAATTTGGGGCTGGCAATAAAGATCATGTACGAAACATTTCAGTGAAAGATTTCGAACCTAATGAAGCATTGGATTTAGTAAAAGCAACTAACGATAGGGTAAATAAGTTAGGTACAGCTTTGAGTAAATTAGAAAAAAAGGTAGATAATCAGGGAAGACGTATCGATTCAATTCAGGTATTTCTTTCAAACGATGGAGCTGATTCAGATGGCGATGGAGTTCCGGATCAAAGAGACAGAGGGGCTAATACTCCTCCAAATACAGCCGTTGATTTCTGGGGAATTCCAATTCCGGTTACCACTAATATAATCAATAATAACAATAATAGAAAAGGCGGGAATCAAACTTTCATTAATCAATATGGTACCGACGATGTACCTTCGGTATATTTTGATTTCGACCGGATGGATTTGGATAATGATGCATTAGAAACTATTGGTAAGGTAGCAGAAAAATTGAAAGCCGATAACGGACTTATGGTCGAAGTGAGAGGTTATTGCGATTACGTTGGTAAAAGTCCTTACAATGAAAAACTTAGTATAAGACGAGCTGAACGGGTGAAAGCAGAAATGGTGAAAATGTGGAAAATAAAACCGGAAAGGATTATAATAAACGGTAAAGGACGAATTTTAGAACCTCGTGCTCAATATCGTCCAAACAGAAGATGTGATTTATTCCTGAGTAAATAAAATAATGTAAAATCAATTTAGCATAAAAGCCTATTTCAAAGTAGGCTTTTTTGTGTTCAGAAGTTGAAGTACATAATCCTGAGCTAAAATATCAAAAAAACAATTATCTTTACTGCCGATTTTTAAACATCTTTGTAGCATTTTTATTTCTACAAACTGAAATGTTTCTTTTTATAATCTAAAATCGAATAGATGAAACCAACGATTATTGATTTATTAAACCAAAGTGTTGATAAATACGCACAAAATCCTTTTCTTTGGGAAAAAACTTCTACCGAATTCACCCCCACTACCTATCTCGAAACCAAACAACAAACACATCTGCTGGCTGCAGGATTACTCCATTTGGGAGTTGCAGCAGGTGAAAAAATTGCTTTACTTTCTGAAGGGCGAAATGCCTGGATAATTGGCGAATTAGGGATTTTACATACAGGAGCGATCAATGTACCACTCTCGATAAAATTAGAAGAAAGTAATGATCTGATTTTTCGCTTAAAACACTCAGAAGCGAAATACATCTTAGTTTCAGGTTCGCAATTTAAAAAAATCCAGGCAATTAAATCCGAACTGGCTCAAATTGAAAAGATTGTGATTTTCGATGATCAGGAAAAATACGAGGCAAATGAATTAAGTTTGAATCAACTGCTACTACTTGGAAGTGAATATCTCAAGAATAATCCGCTTGATGTTGAACAAAGAGCTAAAGCAATTCAACCCGATGATTTAGCCAATATCAGCTATACTTCAGGAACAACTGCAGATCCTAAAGGTATTATGCTTACACACCGTAATTATACTGCAAATGTAGAACAGGCACTTACGTTAATGACAATTCCTACAACCTACCGGACACTTGTCATACTGCCACTCGATCATTGCTTTGCACATGTAGCCGGCATTTATAGTTTTATGGCTTCGGGAGCAAGCATTGGTACTGTACAAAGTGGAAAAACAGGCATGGAAACACTTAAGAATATCCCTGTCAATATCAAAGAATTAAAACCAAACCTATTATTAAGTGTTCCGGCTTTGGCCAAAAGTTTTAAAAAAAATATAGAAGGAGGAGTACGTGCAAAGGGGAGATTTACTCAAATGCTTTTTAAGCACGGTTTACAAGTGGGATATCTTTATAATGCCGATGGTTGGAATAAAGGTAAAGGTTGGAAAGCATTTTTAAAACCTGAATATGCTTTACTCGACAAAATTTTATTTTCCAAAATCCGTGAAAGTTTCGGTGGAGAACTCGACTTCTTTATCGGAGGCGGTGCTTTGCTGGACATAGATTTACAACGTTTCTACTATGCCATTGGCATTCCAATGTTTCAGGGCTACGGTTTGTCCGAAGCGACACCGATTATTTCCTCGAACGGGATGAAGAATCATAAATTGGGATCGTCGGGTTATCTGGTAAAACCGATGGAACTGAAAATCTGTGATCCGGAAGGAAATGAATTACCTAATTTTGAAAAAGGGGAAATTGTGATCAAGGGAGAAAATGTAATGGCCGGTTATTACAAAAACCAAAAAGCAACAGAAGAAACAATCATAGACGGTTGGTTACATACAGGTGATATGGGTTATATGGATAATGACGGATATTTATACGTCGTTGGCCGTTTCAAGAGCCTGCTAATATCCAGCGATGGCGAAAAATACAGTCCCGAAGGAATAGAAGAATCGCTATCCGATAATTCCCATTTTATAGACCAGGTTATACTTTACAACAATCAAAATCCGTATACAACGGCATTAATCGTTCCTAACAAGGAAGCATTGAAACGGTATGTAAACCGGAAAAAACCACATTTGAGTTGGGACACGACCGAGGCTAAAGAACTGGCATTAAATAAACTCCAACGAGAGATTAACGACTACCGAAAAGGTGGAAAATACGAAGGGATGTTTCCCGAACGATGGTTACCATCTGCAATTGCAGTAATTGGTGAGGCCTTTACAGAACAGAACGGATTAGTAAACAGCACGATGAAAATAATGAGAGGAAAAGTAGAAGAACGTTATGCAGCACGTATTGAAAGTCTTTATACTTCGGGGGCTAAAAGCATCGAAAACAAAGAAAATATTGAAGCTATCTCCTGAAATTCAGGAGTTACCGGCTAAATTTTATCTATTGATTTGTTGATATATTTATCTTGAAATATAAATTCTTAAATTTGAAAACTTTAAATAAACCAGAAATGAGAAAATTAAGTATTTTATTTTTTGTATCACTGATGTTTATACCATCTGTGTGGTCACAAAGTACAGATTCTTATGATTTAGGAATTGGCGTGAGGATACAAAAAACCGAACAACTCTATTGGGAAAATGGCTTTGGAGCTGATTTTACATCCGACTTTTTATTGAATAGAAAGATTCACCTCAAATTAAGCTACATATCGAGCAGGATGGGAAGTGCATTCAATACCAATGCGATAAAGCAGGACAATTACCTGATTGGAGCAGACTGGCGGTTTCGTTCTGAAAAAAGTCTGCAAATATTTGCAGGATTCAATACCGGTTTTTTTCATGCCGATATGGAAATACCCCGGTTTAATGTATTGCCTCACAATTCAATGCTTTTCTCCCTTGAAACAGGGTTGGCCTACAGATTTAAATTTCCGGTAGCAATGAATTTATCCCTTGGTTATAATTTAATTAACGGGAACGGAGTAAGTTCCCCGGGAACATTATTTCCTGTATTTTATGAAATGAGTATTTTTTATTATCTGGATTTACCGGAAAAGAGTAAAATTAAAAACTTAGCACCGAGTAATGCCCCGGAATAAATTTAAAATTGAATTCAGCTACCTGATAAATATTAATCCCCGATTTTCAGAAAATAACACACTTATATTGTAAAAAATATGATTATGAAAAAAAATATAACCTTCCTATTCCTGTTGCTGTTAGTTTTGGCATCGTGCAGCAAAACTCCGGACATTGATAATGCAACAATGCTGGATGGTGATCAGATTTATGATCCTTCAATAGCAAATCCGAAAAAATACCTGATTTCCGATTCAATTGTTAGCCCCTCAGATATACAAAAGAACACACCAGTGATTATTGCGGCTCATGGATATTCCGCCACAACATTTGAATGGGATGAACTACGAGCGTATGCCGATTCGGCAAAAACATTTTACGTTTCACAGGTTTTATTGGGCGGACACGGCCTAACCTATGCAGATTTCAAAAAAGCAACATGGGAGGATTGGCAGAGTTCGATTATTACAGAATACCGGAAACTCGATAGTCTTGGATTCAAGAAAATCTTCCTGGCTGGATCTTCAACAGGGGCACCACTTATAATTAATATGGTGAAATCCGGTTTTTTTGCAACACAAAGCACCCAACCAAAAGGGATTTTTCTGGTGGATCCTATTATAGTTTCTTCCGACAAAGCCTTGACAATGGTTGGTTTATTAGGACCAATTCTGGGTTTTACTACAGTAGAACTTAGTAATGGTGAAAAGGGGCATTGGTATGTTTACCGGCCTCAGCAAACACTTAAGCAGTTGATGGCATTAATTAATATTACACGAATTGACCTGCAGAATGGTATTCGTCTGCCAACCGGAACATATATGAAAGTTTACAAAAGTAAAACTGATGCAACTGCCGACCCCATAAGTGCACTGATGATTTATAAAGGAATGCAAACGTCGGTCAACGGAAATATCGATGTGGAAATGATCGATTCAAAGTTACATGTTTTCACCCGTCTGGAAGGAAGAGCAGATGTAACAGCCGCCGATAGCGCCACTCAAAAAAGGGTTTTCAAAGAAATGGAATTGAAGATGAAAAATTAATTTCAGATTATATCTTTCCTAATAAAACAAACTACAAAAATTAATCAAAAAATAAGGTCTGATAATACGCTGTTATTATCGGACTTTATTTTAAATTTTCATTTCATGTTTCAACGTATTTGTAATCATTTTGCTTACAAGTTCTAAATAATAAACATCTGTTTCATCCAGAACATCAAACCGTTCGCTGTCCACATCCAGCACACCTGCCACCTTCCTTTCC